>MAXL01000113.1 GCA_001751005.1 Desulfobacterales bacterium S5133MH16 | reverse complement strand
GGGTAAACGCATTTGATTTCGGTGCAGCGTAGCGACGGCGTGGAGCGCTCTCCCTGTATTGGGATTCAAATGCGTTTGCCCTGGCCATCACTTTTCATTGTCTTGATTCTTTAACAAAATATCGAGGATCTTGGGGATATAATCTTGGGCTTTGCTGACATGAAATTGACAGGAACCCGCTCCTCGGTGCCCGCCGCCTTCAAATTTTGAAAGCATCAGTCCGACATTCACATGGCAATTTCGATTAAAAATACTATGCCCCACACTGACGGCGACTTTTTCTTTATCGTCATTATCATAACGGATCTTAACACTTACAACCGCTTCGGGGAACATGGAATAGACCAGGAAACGATTTCCGGCCGGTGTTTTATCAAATGAACGAAAATCCGTAATGGATACGTGTTGGATGAGTTTGGTATTTTCTTTTAAAATTTGTTTATATGCCTTATTCATTTCAACAACCGAATCACAGTGTGCTTTTACTTCCGGGTCTTGAAGAACCCTTTGGATGTCGAATTTCCTGAGCAGATCCACAAGCCGGTTCCAATAACGTTCGTTATGTTCATCACAGCCCAAAATCGTCATGGAAAGCAGAACATAACCGTAATTTTCCGGATGCAGCACCTCATCCAAAGATAAATCCGCAGAATCGATTTTGTCTGTTTCTTTGATTAATTCTCTGTAATCGAGTTTAAATCTGTCTTTATAATATTCAAAAATGATGCCTGCCGCTGAAGGGGCAATCTTAAAAGAGCCGTTAAAGGGTTTGTGGATTTCGTTCGTATGATGATGATCGAACCACAGCGCACACCGGTTGTCATAAGGCAGGTTTGCAATAATATCGCCCTCATGAATATCAACCAGCCCTTTTTGCATGTCATTGGGCTCGACCCATTTCACAGGCACGTTTACATTTTCCGCTTCATAAAGAAGCGCGGCGCATACAACACCGTCAAAATCCGGCCGGGTAACAATTCGCATCTTACGAACTCCTGTTTCGATTCTTTATAAAAAATCGAAATTTCAATCAGTTACTCTATGTAATTACCGCATAACAATGTAAATAGCAAGGATGAGCTTTTCTGAACCGAATAAATTCAGGAAATTCTTTATGATAAGTCCCAACGAACGTCTTTTAAATACTGGTCCCATTCCATCGGAAGCAACTGCTTTTTGGCGGTGTTGCATTCCTTGCACGCGGCAACAACGTTTCCTTTTGTGCTGCGACCGCCTCGGGCGATGGGAACAATATGATCCATGGTAAGTTCTTTGGGCGGCGTCGGGCGCCCGCAGTAATGGCAGACCCCTTTGGCCCGGCGACGTTTCCACCACTGGGAACTCCGGAGGTCCCTTGCCTTGCGTCTCTCTCGCTTTATATCCTCTTCATCCAGATCTATTGCAAATGGTTCCATACTCAAAAAGTTCTTGCTGATCTTAGACCGATACGGTCAACCCATTTTTCGATTTCCACAATTAATATTTCATAAAATCTTTCGGACCCCCCCAGACCCCTTCTACCGAAATAATAGTTTATTTCAAGAAAAAGCGGTATGCTGCGTTTTCTTTGGGATGAAAAAAGCAGGTCAAAGCCGCCCAGGTTGATCCCGGTACTGGAACAAAAAGCCTTTACCGATGTCACCGCCACAGCCTGCAACTCCGGATCGGCCTGGGCGTCGATAACCGCTCCTCTGGCAAGATTTGAGCAAAAGCTCAGGGCGCCGCTTTGAACCCGCCAGTAAGAAATAACGGTTTGGCCGATGACCACAACTCTCAACGACCGATTGGTTGAAGGGATATATTCCTGAATAATAAATCCGGTATGGCCGCTGTCTTCATAGTTCCCGGCGGTTTGCAAAATATCCTTAAATTCCGAGGCGGATTGTATAAGATAAACCTGGTACCCTTCCCCTCCCCAGTCAAATTTGAATACAAACGGAAAATCAAACGCCGGCGTTGCGGGAAAACCGCCATAGTGTTCGGCAAATGTATTGAGATTCAGATAGGTTTCGGTTCTTGGATGAGGGACATTTTTTTCCTGAAATAGTCGAGCCTGACCGATTTTACCCGCGTATTGGAATCTTGAATCAAAATTAGGAAACACATGTCCGCAGTTGTTATGGGCCATTTCGTACAGGGATCGACGGCATCCCTGGGGCAGGATCACGGCATGGGCAGCCGTAATTGCCGCAAGATCATCAGCATCCGGTTCCCGCCCGGCACAGAGTATATTTTTGTCTGCTTCAAAGCAGGGGTGATAAGACAAAATCATCAGTAGCCGAATTTTCTAAGTGATTTGGTATCTTTTCCCCAGTTTTTATGTACCCGGACAAAGAGCTCGAGAAAGACCTTGGTCCCCACCATCCGTTCTATTTCTTTTCTTGCTTCCGTGCCGATCATTTTCAGCTTGCTCCCGTTTTTGCCGATGATCATCCCTTTTTGTGACGTCCGCTCAACATGAATGGTTGCATGAATTTTTACAAGCTTTCCTTTTTTCTCTTCGGAAAATGAATCTATGGTTACGGCGGTGGAATAAGGTATCTCCTGGCCGGTTAAGCGGAAAACCTGTTCACGGATCATTTCAGCGGCAATAAAACGTTCCGGCATATCGGTCAGGGTGTCTTCGGGAAAAAAGGGCGGGCCTTTGGGCAGCAGCACCTCCATGATGTCAATCAGATCTTCAATCTCGGCACCAAGTATGGCGGATACCGGAATGATGGCTTCAAATGAGTACGCCTTTGCCCATTTATCTATGATTGAGAGGAGTGCCGGTTTTTTGACAAGATCTGTTTTGTTAAGGGCAAGAACAACCGGCTGTTTTATTTTTTCGAGTTTTTTTACCAGCAAAGCTTCCGAATCCGGATCCGGATTTGCCACATCAACCATAACAAGGATAATATCCACGTTTCCTAAAGCTGAAAGCGCTGTTTCCACAATCCTGATGTTCAAAGGGCGTTTTGCTTTATGAATCCCCGGGGTATCGATGAAGACAAGTTGTGAACCCGGTCTGTGTAAAACACCGAGGATACGGTTGCGGGTGGTCTGCGGTTTTTTTGAGGTAATGGAAATTTTTTCGCCCAGCATCTGGTTTAAAAGCGTGGATTTGCCCACATTGGGCGCCCCCACAATGGCTACAAACCCGGATTTAAAATCAACAAACTTATCCTCTGTATCTGCCATGTTATACCTTTCACCCAAAACTTGAATTAATTCTTATGAAAACTACCCGTATATTTTAAAATTTTGTGCCCATGAAACAGTTAGACCTGTAAGATTCCGCCGATAGGGGATTTACGTTAAACTACCATCTTGCCATTTGTTTGTAAAGGTAAGTTAATGCGTTACAGGCAATCAAAAAAAATTGTTTTTTGTCTATAAATGCCGTATTAAATACACATGGATAAAGATTTCAGAAATTCATTTAAAATTATTATCGGTTCCCAGTATTTTTTATACTTTAGTGTGATGGGCATTTTTTTGCCCTATTTTAATTTATACTGCTATCATCTCAAGTTCAGTGGTTTTCAGATAGGCGTTCTGTCGGCGATACGGTCGGTGGCATTGGTTTTATTTCCACTTGTCTGGGGAGCTTTGGCAGACCGCTTTAAAATCAGAAGACCGATATATATATCATGTAATTTCATCAGTACCGCAATTTGGGTTTTTTATTTCTATACCACAGATTTTTGGCCGATGCTTGTTATCACTGCCTTCTACGGCATATTTTATTCCCCGATTATTTCCTTTCTGGAAGCCTTTACCATGGATGTATTGGGTACAGAGAAGAAGAGTTATGGGAAATTAAGAGCATGGGGTACTATAGCTTTTATCACCACGGTCATCGTGTTGGGCGGGATAATAGATCTTTATTCCATTGAAATAATTCTTGTGCTCATTTTTGCCGTGTCTATTGCACAGGCTGTCATTTCCACCAAAATTCCCGATATTCAGATTAAAAAACAGACCTCTTTTTCCGTAAATGTCAAAGTTCTTCTAAAACCGCGTTTTATTGTTTTTTTGTTCTGTGCATTTTTAATGCTGGTGAGTCATGGAACCTATTATGGGTTCTACTCCATTCATCTTGAAAACCTGGGATACGGTAATACGTTTATCGGAATTTCATGGGCCCTGGCATCGATTGCCGAAATTCTGGTCATGATAAAATCAGACAGCATATTCAAACGCTTTTCCCTGGATAATGTTCTGGTCTTTTCATTCATGATGGCGGCGTTAAGATGGTTTGGGCTCTTTTTTGCCGTATCCCCGGCGGCACTCCTGCTTTTACAGCTTTTTCATGCGCTTACTTACGGAACGTTTCATGTGGCCAGTATTTTATATATTGATTCATTAACGCCTGATGAGACCAAGACGCTGGGGCAGGCAGTAAATAATGCGACAACTTATGGGCTTGGCTTAATGGTTGGATTTTTTATTAACGGCTATCTGTTTGAAACCATGGGTTTGTTTAAACTGTTTATGATAAGCAGCCTCATTGCTCTTAGCGGGGGCGTGCTCCTAAAAAGCTCTCAGGTTATAGATAGACGCCGTCAGGGTAAACGCATTTGATTTCGGTGCAGCGTAGCGAAGGCGTGGAGCGTTCTCCCTGTATTGGGATTCAAATGCGTTTGCCCTGAGAACGCCGTTCTTTATTGTTGACATTTTTTATAATGTATGATCGAAAAAGACATTCTGTTTTCTTGTCAAGATTTTTTTAGTTTTTTATCCAAACATCTAAAGCTGGGGAATTAAATTGTACGGTCTTCAAGCAATAACCGCTCACAACGGCTGGGCCATGGCCTTTGCGGGTGCTCTAATAGTTTTTTCCGGTCTTGTGGTGCTGTCATTCATAATTTCTCAACTTCATAAGGTTTTGTTGCTTTTTGAAAAAAAACCTGTCGATTTTCAAAACGACCTGGAAAGGCCCGATATCGAACCACCCGAGGACAAGCTCGGTCTTTCATTACCCAAACAATTCCCTGCAGACATTAGAGAAATTGCCCGTCTTTATAAACCGTTGGTTGAAGCGCTGGGTGAAACCTTTTGTCTTTCCGAGCTTTATGAAATTTTAAGAAAAAATGATTTCCCACACCCACACATTACACTTACAGCGTTGCGTGAATCTGAAATATTAATTCCTGATGGCGATGGTGTTTTTACCTGGAATCCTCCCACAGAAAATGATGATAATGAAAAGGTTGAAGGTTAATTAATGGAGTTGTTTTTTCAATTTGTATCAAACACCGGATTTTATCTGGCTGACTATCGAAATGTTATAATGATCGTGGTCGGCTCTTTGTTTTTATATCTAGGCACTGCAAAACATTATGAGCCGCTCCTTCTTATTCCCATCGGGTTTGGAATTTTAGTGGGAAATGTCCCTTTTTTCAAGGGATTTGGACTTGGAATATATGAAAGCAACAGTGTGTTACACTATCTGTATTTCGGTGTTGTTACAGGCCTCTATCCTTCAATAGTTTTTTTGGGTCTCGGGGCAATGACCGATTTTTCTTCTTTGCTGGCGCGGCCGGTGCTCATGCTTTTGGGGGCCGCAGCTCAAATGGGGATATTTTTCACACTTCTGGGTGCGCTGGCCCTCGGCTTTTTGCCCAAGGAAGCCGGTTCAATCGCGATAATCGGCGGCGCCGACGGACCCACATCCATATTTTTAACCGCCAAGCTCGCACCTCATCTGATCGGCCCGATAGCCATCGCCGCATATTCCTATATGGCGTTGATACCTGTAATCCAGCCTCCCATCATGAGACTCTTGACCACCCGCAAGGAACGGTTGATCCGGATGCCGGAACTTAGAGAGGTGTCCAAGAAAGAACGCGTTATTTTCCCTGCGGTAGGTGTTTTGCTCTGCTGCTTCCTGGCACCAGCCTCCATACCGCTTCTGGGAATGTTCTTTTTTGGAAATTTTTTAAAGGAATGCGGCGCAGCCGACCGACTGGCCCAGACAGCTCGCACGGCTATTATCGATACAGCGACAATACTTTTGGGGCTAACCGTTGGCGCCAGCACCCAGGGTGATGTTTTTTTAACTGGAAAATCGGTGTGTATTTTCTTGCTTGGTGCCGTGGCTTTCAGCATAGCAACCGCTTCGGGGGTCATCTTTGCTAAAATTATGAATCTTGTTCTTAAAGAAAAAATAAATCCTCTTTTGGGAGCTGCCGGCGTCTCCGCTGTTCCCGGTTCGGCCCGAGAAGTTCATCTGGTGGGCCAGTCCGAGGACCCCGAAAATTACCTTCTCATGCACGCCATGGCCTGCAATTCTTCCGGTGTTATCGGTTCCGCAATCTGTGCCGGTATTTTGTGGAGTTTTATGGTTGGGCTTTGATGGTTTTAAAAAGAGCTTCATGACTCCGGTCATTCATGCCCTTCTCGTTTTAGCAATTCCTGGTACCAGATTGAGAATTCATACATCCCCTTGAACCGGTCATCATTATTGATAAGACCGAGGCATAATTCAAATACTCCCCTTCCATATGCATTGCTATATTCTTCAAAATCTTTTGTCTGTAAAAACTCCGTGACAAGGGACTGGGTTGTTCGTTTTGTTTTGTCTTTTCTTATATCTATAGGATCCTTCGGCTCCTGAAACGGGTCCCAATTCTCATATCCTTTTTTAAGGATATGTTTCTGGCGCCTCGGTGACATGTTTTCGAAAATCGCCGTTTTTCTTTTTTCCTCTTCTTCAGGCGAGATTTTTTTCATTTTCACTTCCTTGTTTTTCTTTGGCTTTTTTCGAGTCTGCAATACCAAGAAACTCTTCATCAAAATCTGTAAGAATGGCCATTGATAAGGGTACAAGCATATCTGCCATTTTTACGTACTTTGTTTTTATTTCACGTACAAATTCATAGGAAATGTCATAAAGCTTTTTTTGAATCGCATCCAGATTAACCGCCGGATACGGTTTTCCCTCGACAAACCCCGATTTCCCACAGGTGTGACTGCGACCTCCTATGGACGTCGGTATTCCATAAAGCCGACACGTTATCGGCCTATGTTCATAAAGGTCACACATTTCATTATCATTAAGAAGGGGGCACATGACACGTTCGGCGGCAATATCCATAAGTATCTCCGTCTCGTTCTTTCCGGCCTTTTTACTTTTATACGCCTGTCTTTTAATCATGTGAGTTTTTCGATCGGCTCGATTGGCCTTTTCGATAAGCCTGTTTTTTTCCTTGCCTTTGATGGTTTTTTTAAACTGATAATTTATATAGATGGCTTCAATCAGCGTGAGATCAAACAGGGCATGACAGCAGTCTGCACATTTGATTTTACATGTTACACATTCCGGGTGCTCTTTTTGTACTCTTTCAAACAATTCATCGGCTTGCTTTACAATTATTTGGTATTTTCCAAAATATGGCGTAAAATCCATTTTCATAAGTTAACTCCTACTTTGTTTCACGTGAAACATCATTTTCCGATACAAAACCGGCTGAAAATTTGATCGACGACATCTTCCTTTGCAGTATCACCGATTATTTCCCCGAGACTGTCTATGGCCTCCCGGATGTCTATGGCGATAAATTCAAAAGATGTCTCTTTTCGTATTTCTTCCATTGCAGCAACACAGAGCCGTAAGCTTCGCTCAAGGGCTATCTTATGCCTTAAGTTGGGAATGATTGTATTTTTAGCCTCAAGACCATATTTCCCGATTGAAAGATTTACGATTAAATCCTTTAGCTCGTTCAGCCCCGTTCCGTAAAGCGCTGAAATTTTAATCCTCGGCAGTTCGCCCCATGAACCAGGAACCGCTGGTTCAAAATTATCTTCCACAAGATCCGACTTGTTAATCACAAGTATCATCCGCTTGTTTCTTATTGTTTTATATATGTTATAATCTTCATCGGTTAGCGGATCACTGGCATCTACCATGAAAAGAATCAGATCAGAATCCCTGATATATTCCTGCGCCTTTTCAATACCGATGACTTCAACCGGATCATCGGTTTCATGAAGACCGGCGGTATCTGCAATTATTACCGGAATCCCGTGGATATTCAACGTTTCTTCGATCAGGTCCCTGGTCGTTCCGGGAATAGGAGTGACAATTGCCCGATCTTCCTGAATCAATCGGTTCATAAGGCTCGATTTGCCCACGTTGGGCCTTCCGACAACAACCATTTTAAGACCATCTCTTAAAACATGTGCATTTTCATATTTCTCAATAAGCTCTTTTAAATCATTAACAACCCGTTTCTCCAGTATCTTGATTGTCCTGGTCAAATTAACGATTTCTCCGGCATCATCCAAGAAATCTATGGCGGCCTCTGTCTCCACCAAAATATCTAGCAAGGCGCTCCTTATGGATTCAATCTTTGTTTTTAAACCGCCTTTTATATGGGAAGTTGCTATTTCTAATGCTTTTTCGGTTTTTGAATTGATAATATCTATAACCGCTTCAGCCTGTGTCAGATCAATCCTTCCGTTTAGATAAGCTCTTTTTGTAAACTCCCCGGGTTCGGCCAGCTTTGCACCATTTTTTAAAACTAATTCAAGAATCGACGTCAATACAACAAGTCCTGAATGGGTGTTTATTTCAACAACATCCTCCATGGTGTATGTATGCGGAGCCAGCATCACGGATAGAAGAACTTCATCAAGAACCCTTCCTTTTTCCTTATCCACTATATGACCATGATAAAGGTGGTGGGATTTTAAAGAAGAAAAAGGTGGTCTGCCTTTTTTCTTGGAATCATCGGTTAGCGCTGCGGATTTTTGAAAAACAGATGCAGCAATAGAAAAAGCATCTTTACCTGAAATTTTAATAATCCCGATTCCGCCTCTACCGGTCGGCGTCGCTATAGCAGCGATAGTAGCGATGTCCATTTTTTATACGCCGGATTTCCATTTCCAACCTGAATATTCCAGAACAAGCTAACCAAAAATTCAGTTTTGCTTCCGGGAAGAATTTTTTTTGGGAAATATGACAAGTTTTTTTAGAAAACCTTCTCCCTTGCTCTGAGTTCTAACCATGTTATCATCCTGCAAGGCGATATGTACGATTCTTCGATCGTGAGCATTCATTTGACCGATTGCTGCCGGTTTTCCGGTGCTTTTTACCTTTTCCGCCATATTCACAGCCAGCCGTTGAAGACTCATTCGTCTCTTTTCAAGATAGCCTTCCACATCTATATGGATACCGACCCGTCCTTTTCTGTTCTTGTTGACAATTTTCTCCACAAGATACTGAATTGCCTCAAGGGTTTGCCCGTGTTTACCGATAAGTACAGCAGAGTTTCCACCCCGCACATTAAAAACAATTCTATTTGAACGCTTTTCAATCGATATTGTTGCGTCTGTTGTTATTAAATCGATTATCTTTTGCAAAGCTTCCCGGCCAAGATCCCTTGGATCAACTGCAACACGGTGATCCTCACCTTCATCATGAGATATTTCTATCTGTGAATCCACACTTTCTAGAGTTTGTTCATCCGAATTTTCATTTTGCTGCCCTTTATTTGATGTTTCAAAAACGACTTTTGGGGACGGCTTCGGTAATGTAACGCGAATTCGTGCTTTCTTAGTCCCAACCAGTCCAAAAATGCCGGTGGAACCATAAGAAATAACATCATGTTTAAGCTTTTCTCGGGGTATATTTAGTTCTTCACAGGCTTTTTTGACAGCCATCTCGACATTTTTATCTTCAAACTCCACACAATGCGACATTCTATAACCTCCGTGATTAAACTTTTTTCTTTTGAATATAGTACTGTTGAGCCATTGATATTATATTATTTACAAGCCAGTATAAAACCAATCCCGAAGAAAAATTGATAAACATAACCGTAAAAACTAACGGCATCAGCATCATCATTTTGGCTTGCGTGGCATCACCCATGGGTGGCGACATTTTCTGCTGGACAAACATTGAGGCTCCCATGATTATGGTTAAAACCGGGATGCCGTATGGCGGATGCATGAAAGGAATGGAAATATCAAACCTAAAAAGACGATCCGGAGCGGACAGATCATTAATCCACCAGAAAAATGGCGCGTGCCTCAATTCTATGGCTTCGTACAACATTCGATAAAGGGCAAAGAATATAGGAATCTGTGCAACCATGGGAAGACATCCGCCCATGGGGTTGACTTTGTATGCTTTGTATAATCCCATGACCTCTTCATTCATTTTTTTCTTGTCATCTTTATATTTTGCCTTGATCTCCGCCATAAGTGGCTGGATTTTTTTCATTTCAGCCATGGATTTATAACTCTTATTCCCAAGCGGCCACAGAATAACCTTGGTAAATAATGTTAAAAGGATAATGGCAATACCATAATTAGGAATAAAGTGATCATATATAAAGTTCATTATCCAGACACATGGTTTGGCGAGTATATCAAACATACCGAAATTAACGGCTTTGACCAGGTCATAATCCAGACTTTTCAAAACCTTCATGCTCTTTGGTCCAAAAAACAGTTTGTATTTAAAAACATGCTGGGTACCGAAATCCATCACAATTTCAGGCTGCACATAACGATTTTCCAGTATCTTGTTATCCATGTAAAGATGCATGCCTGCGTCTACCGGCTCATCCGGTATGATGGCGGACATAAAATAACGGTTTTGAACCGCCACCCATTTCACTTTTCCTGTATATACATTTTTATCCTTTATTTTCTTTGTCTTAATCTGTTCGAGCTTATTATTTAGCAGTGCACTCGGGCCCGTAAAACCATACATGGTCTTTTTTACTTCTTCCGGTTGTACCAAGGAAAGGGTGAGGCTGTCCTGAAGAGTCTCGCTGGAAAGGTTTTTGACAGTAACACTAAGATCGATCATATAGGTTTCAGGTGAAAATAAATATTTCTTTTCAACAACCACGCCCTGAGGAGATGTCCAGACAAAAGAGATCTCTTTAGATTTGTTGTAGATATCAACAGAATCATCGCCAAGGTCTGCTGAAAAAACCGCATCATCGAGACCACTAACACTATTCCCTGCAAATCCCAATCGGATTGTTCCGCCGGATATGTCCGGAGATATCATTTCAAATAACGGTGAATTGGCATCTATGGTTTTCCGGTAATTATTAAGAACAAAACTTTTAAACACAGCACCTTTTTCTGAAATCCTCACCATATATAAGGGCGTTTTTATCGTCACGGTTCTTGGTGGTTTTGCCAGCAGAGTAGGTACTTGACCGGATAAAGGGGATTTTTCCGCTATAATCTGCTCTTTTTTTAATATCTCCGGTTTTTTATCTGTTTTTTGCTCTTTTTGCTGAGCCTGTCTGGGTGGCTGATCCTCTTTCTTTTCAACAAAGAAAAAATTCCATAAAATAAAAACAAGTAAGGAAAGCGCTATGGCAATAATTAGTCGAGCTTGTTCCATTATCTTCTCCAATATTCATAAATAACCAGAAATAGATCCCGGTCATACAAAAATGAATGATTTCTAACCGTTACGTGCAGAGGAGCAAATATTTTCGCGGGATTGATAGAACCCGGGCATATATGTTCCCGTTGAGAACCGGCATTACGTGTGCCGATACTGTTCTATCAAGGTTGTAGGATGTTTCGCTTTAAGGAACAGAATCGATTCCCCCCGGATTAAAGGGATGGCACTTTAAAATTCTCTTTAAGGCAAGGAAAAACCCTTTAAGTAGTCCATAACGCAAAATAGCCTGATAGGCATATTCAGAACAGGTTGGATAAAAACGACACGAAGGAGCCGAAACCGGAGACAATATTAATTGATATGCCCTTATCAAAAACAAGGGAATTATCCGAAAGATGCGATTAATGGCCACGACTCCTTGATATACTGTTAAAAATGTTTTGCAGGGATAAAAAAATTTGTTTCGATGATAGGTCGGCAGCCTTTTTCTTTGCTATGATATTTATATCCCAATAACCTGTAATAATGTGCCTGTTTAGCCGAAAATTTTCGCGAGTAAGCCGTTTAATCCTGTTTCGTATTGTTGCGTTTCCCACCTTTCTCGCTACTGTCACACCAAGACGTGTTCTTTGAAATCTACCCGGAGAAAATATAGCCACAAAGTGTTGGTTTTGAGTTTTCTTGCCGATTTTTGCCAATCGAAGAAACTCGGAGCGTTTCAGAATTCTGTCTGCCTTGGTAAAAAAAAAGCGCAAAAGGCGTTTTCCTCTGCAACCTATTGCTATTTATGCATTTATTATATTATATCGATCAAAAACGTTGCTTATTATACCGATAAACGGATTCTCCCTTTAGATCTTCGCCGGTTAATAATCCTTCTCCCCTGTTTGGTTGACATTCTTTTTAAAAACCCGTGTGTTCGTGCACGTTTTATTCTACTTGGTTGATAAGTTCTTTTCATATGTAACATCCTTAATATAATGCCCAGCCTGGGTAATTGCCCAAAAAGAACTAAAGCTCTTTCCTGCCGATTGAACAGACTGAAGTTTATTAACTTAAAATGAATTATGTAAGCACAAGCTTTTTGTATTGTCAAGACCCAAAAAAATATTGAGCAGGGTAAACACATTTGATTTCGGTGCAGCGTAGCGCCGTCGTGGGGCATTCTCCCTGTATTGGGATTCAAAGACGTTTGCCCTGAAATATTGAACATTTACCGTTCTGTTACTCTTTCAGAATTTCAAAAACATCAAATTCTTCCATATGAAGTTGTGAATTGGGATATATTACAATCTG
The DNA here is from genome assembly GCA_001751005.1 of Desulfobacterales bacterium S5133MH16. Lineage (GTDB taxonomy): Bacteria > Desulfobacterota > Desulfobacteria > Desulfobacterales > UBA11574 > S5133MH16. The sequence continues at coordinate 4,847 of MAXL01000113.1, read as the reverse complement.
TTTTCCGATAATTCGTTCAAGGGAGACGATAAGATGGTTTTCCTCGCCATGAAGCAGTTCGGCAATTTCGGGATTTACTCTCAAGCTCACCTTGACCCCCATCATGTCGCGGGATTCACGAAGTATCTCCCTGTATATATTATAACATATTGTCTGCCTTGATATGAGATACCCTTCCCCGTCGCAATAAAAGCACGGCTCACATAGAATCCGGGTAAGAGGCTTCCTGATCCGCTTTCTCGTCATTTGTATCAGGCCCATCTCTGATATGGGAAGGATATGGGTTTTACTCCTATCCTTTATAAGAGCCTCCTCTAGCGCATTAAACACTTTCTCCTGATTGGACTTTTTTTCCATATCGATAAAATCAATAATTATAATACCGCCGATATCCCTGAGCCGGACTTGATAGGCGATCTCCTTTACGGCTTCCAGATTGGTCTTTAAAATCGTTTCTTCAAGGTTATACTTGCCGACGAAGCGTCCGGTATTTACATCGATTGCGATAAGCGCTTCCGTATGTTCTATTACGATGTAACCGCCGGATTTTAGCCATACCTTCTTTTTCAAAGCACGTGAAATATCACCCTCTAAATTATAGGCATCAAAAATCGGTTCCAGATCCTCATAAAACTCCACCGAATCTTTTAGACCGGGAACGAATGAGTCGAGAAACGAAAGAATAGACTCATAGCCGGAACGGGAATCGATGATAAGTTTTTCCGCTTCGTGCATCAGCAGATCCCGCACGGCACGAAGGCTAATGGTAACCTCTTTGTGTAAAAGAGACGGTGCCGGAGATGTCTGGTACTTTTTTTGTATGTTTTCCCACAAATTTTTTAAAAAACCCATCTCATATGCAATTTTCTCTTTCTTGATATTTTCCGCAGCAGTTCTTGCGATATAGCCGAATTTGTCTTTACATGAAGATTCAACGATTTCCTTTAACCGATTCCGTTCCGTTTCATCCTCTATTCGACGTGATATTCCTATATGATCAGATGTTGGCATAAGTACGACAAAACGGCCGGGAAGAGATATATGCGTTGTTACGCGAGCCCCCTTAGAACCCAAAGGGGCTTTGGCGGCCTGAACCATTATATCCTGACCTTCTGTAATCAAGTCCTCTATATGATATTCGTGGTTAATAAAGGACAGAGATGGGCCGGCGCCATCGACATTAATGGAATTATTTTCATCCTCAGACCTTTCTATCAGCAGGTTCTCAATATCACCATATCTTCCGCCAGTTATATCACGAACATATATAAACGCCGCCTGCTTAAGCCCAATATCCACAAAAGCGGCTTGCATACCCGGTAGAACGCGCTGCACCTTGCCCTTGTATATATTGCCGGCAATATCTGAAACATCCCCACGCTCGATAAAAAGTTCCGCTATGTTCCCATCCTCAAGAAGAGCCACTCGCGTTTCATGTTCTGCTACATTTATGATTATCTTTTTATACATCCTTTTTTATTTCCTATAAAATATTACAGTTTGACGATAGCGGCCTGTTTTATTTCTTCAACGGGCATACCGAATATTTTTTCCATAACTTCAAACGGTCGCGCCGTTCTTCCCGGTTCCGTTTTAAGGGTCATCTTCAGTCTGTTCGGATCAGGCAACTCTATTTTTAAAACCATCTCTTTTAAATCTATCTTTTTTGTTTTCCCTTTTGGTCCGGTTCGCGTAACAATCAACTCTTGTTTATTTATAAAACATTTTAAGTCTTTCTCATCAAAAAAACCATCTTTTTTTGTCACAAGATAGGTTGCTGACGACAACGCCTCAGAGACAGGTTTTCTCAGGGCAAACTGACCGTTCAAAACCTTAAGACCTTTTGGAAGATGTTTATTTAATAAACCGATAATACTCTGCGGTTTAACATCCCCTCGCAATGATAAATAAAAATTTTCGTTCAAGCTTTCCAAACCCACAGGGAGCGGATCTTCAAATGAAATTTTCGGCTTTGGATGAAACCCTTCTGAAAATTTAATCGGTATTCCTGCGCGACTGATGGCGCGCAAGAAAATTCTTACCAGTTCAAGATGCCCAAAATACTTTGCCTGCCCCCTTTTCGAAAATGAAATCTTCAGTTTTTTATAAAATATTTCTTTAATATCATCTGTAAAAAGATTTTTTGAAGCCTTTTGTTCACAGTCGCTGAATATTTTCGGCTCAATAATTTTAAAGTCACAAACACCGCATTTGTTACAGTCGCCCCTGCGGCAGTCAACAGTATATTCGCCTTGTTCGGCTTTTTTTAATTCGCCTTTTAAAAAATCTTTTGTAACCTTTGTATCAATATAATCCCATGGCAAAGGTTCTGCCGTATCCCTGACCCGCGTTGTATAGAAATCTATATCCACACCCTCATCGCATAACGCTTCTTGCCATAATTGAAACTTAAACTTGTCGCTCCAGCCGTCAAATTTACACCCTTTTCTGTATGCATTCAGCAGTAATCGGCCAAGGCGCCTGTCACCACGAGCCCAAAGCCCTTCAAGTATGCTGACTTCAGGGTTTTGCCATTTAAATTGAACCCCGGATATTTTAATGTTCTTTTGTAACCATCGAATCTTCTGTTTGGAATCGGCCAAAGAAATTTGAGAAGACCATTGAAAAGGAGTGTGGGATTTTGGAATAAATGTTGCCACACTTACATTGAGCTTGCCCCTTCGCCCATTAGGCCCTTTGATCTTATGCAGTTTGTTTACAAGATCAACAATGGCCTTCAAATCATCATGGGTTTCCGTGGGAAGACCGATCATAAAATAAAGCTTTATCACCTGCCAGCCAAGTCCGAATGCATTTTTAACTGTATTTTCAATCTCTTCTTGCGTTATATTTTTATTAATAACATCCCGGAGCCGCTGGCTGCCGGCTTCCGGCGCTATGGTAAAACCAGTCTTCCTGACCCTTTTGACAAGCTGCATGAGTTCCGGTGTTAATGTGCCGACACGCAATGACGGTAATGAAACCGCAATACGGCGGGACATATAACGGTTCATAAAACATTCCATGAGCGGAAATATACATTCATAATCCCCTGTGCTTAAGGATAAAAGAGATATATCCTCATACCCGGTCGAAGCAATACAGGCTTCGGAAAGAGACAGTAGTGTCTCTAAGGATCGTTCGCGAACCGGGCGATATATCATTCCTGCCTGACAGAATCGGCAGCCCCTGGTGCATCCCCGTGATATTTCAATCCGAAGACGATCATGAACCGGTTTGCCGTATGGAATGATGGGCGCATCCGGAAACGCCGCAAGGTCAAGATTATCTACAATCGCTCTGTTAACCGTCTTGTAGTCTGAAAATTCGGGCACAAGGGATTGAAAACCCTTTTTGTCATATTTTGCTTTAAAAAACGAAGGGATATAAACACCTTCAATATGGGACCAGATTCTTAAAAGAGTTTTCTTATCACTTTTGCCGCTCGCTTTCCATGTAAGCCAGGCGTTGGACATCTCCATGATCACGTTTTCCCCGTCTCCCACCACAACAGCATCAAAAAGATCTGCAACCGGTTCCGGATTACAGGTACACGGTCCTCCTGCGATAATAAAGGGGTGTGAATCGTCTCTTTGTCTTGTAAAAAATGGGATTTGTGCCAGATCAAGCATGGTAAATACATTGGTATAGTTAAGCTCATAAAGCAGACTGAACCCGATGATATCAAAACAGTTTAGGGGTTTATGAGATTCCAGGGACATAATCGGAATGCCGGATGTTCTGAGGTGAACTTCCATATCGGCCCCGGGAGCAAAAACCCGTTCAGCAGCGATATCACGATGACGGTTAAGGATATTATAAAGGATCTGAAGACCAAAATGCGATGTGCCGATTTCATATAGCTCCGGAAAAGCAAGTGCAACACATAGGTTGACCTTGCTGTGGTCTTTTTTAATCGTGTTTATTTCCGAGCCTAAATACCGGCTGGGTTGCTCTACCAACGGCAAGATGTCTTGAATGGTTTTTATGCTCATGATATATAGTTTTTATGGTGCGTATTTGTATTAGATCGGTTCGTTAAAACAAATTGGTTTCAAACGGGCCTCGGTCATAATTAAATTTTTATATTATAACGGTGTATAAAATGCCAAAGATAAAAACACAAAACAAAATTAAACGGTTGGTTTCAGTGGTTGCCTTTCTTTTTTTTTCTATTATACTTCTTGTTCAACTCCCGGAAAGCGTTGGCGCTGAAAACTTACGGGAGAGTGCTGTCGTGGTCGCCGTAAAAAAAGTCAGTCCCGTTGTTGTTAACATAAGTTCAGAGTTTGAAGTTCGCAAGCGGGTTAATCCTTTTTCCGGATTCGGTATGGATCCTTCTTTCGAAAATTTTTTTAATGACTTTTTTGACCCCGGATTTGAACGCCGATACAAACGAACCAGCTTGGGATCCGGCGTCATTATCGACGGAAAACGTGGTTTTATCCTAACCACTCAACACGTCATTTTAAAAAGTAAAACCATTACCGTCTCTCTTAAAGACGGACGAGAATTCAAGGCACAGATTGTGGGGGCAGATCCCGACTCTGATCTGGCGGTACTGCGCATTTCTTCCCCAAAATCTCTGCCTGACATTACAATGGGCGATTCCAGCATGCTGATGATCGGCGAAACCGTAATCGCCATCGGCAACCCTTTCGGTTTTTCGAACACCGTAACCACTGGTGTTATCAGCGCTACAAACAGGAGCGTTAGGACCGATAACATGGTCTACCATGATTTTATACAGACCGATGCTTCAATCAACCCGGGTAATAGCGGGGGACCGCTGCTTAACATAAACGGAGAACTTATCGGTATAAATACCGCCATATATGCCAAAGCTC
>MAXL01000112.1 GCA_001751005.1 Desulfobacterales bacterium S5133MH16 | reverse complement strand
TCGAAAAATGCAGTTTCGTATCGGTATCAATATCGGTGATGTCGTTCAAGACGCAGATCGTATTTACGGCGACGGGGTTAATGTTGCCGCAAGGATTGAGGGGCTTGCAGAGCCAGGTGGCATTTGCATATCCCGGGGCGTCTGTGATCATGTAAAGAAAAAGTTGAAACTGGGTTTTGAGTATCTCGGAGAGCATGCGGTCAAGAACATCTCGGAACCGGTAAGGGTGTATAAAGTTCTGATGGATTCAAGAAATGTTGGAAAGGTTTTAGGGGAAAAAAAGAGGCCATTAAAGACCAAGTGGGTAGTATTTTCTGCAATAGCTATTATCGTTTTTGGTTGTATGATATTGCTGCTCTATACTGCGAAAACGGGTCCATTCGATAGAGAATTAGCCGAGGAAGTACCGTCAATAGCAGTTTTGCCATTCATAAATTTAAGTAATGATCCAGAACAGGAGTATTTCAGTGACGGCATGACAGATGACATTATTACCGATCTTTCAAAAATATCTGGTCTAATGGTTATTTCAAGCAACTCTACCTTCACCTACAAAGGGAAAGAAATCAAAATACCAGTAATAGCGAAAGAACTTGGTGTTAAATATGTGCTTGAAGGAAGCATTCGAAGAGCTGGTAACGAGGTTCGGATAAACGCGCAACTGATTGATGCAGTTACCGATCATCATATATGGGCAGATCGGTTCGATGGAAAAAATGAAAATATTTTTGATCTACAAGACAAGATTACAGAAAGAATTTTATCAGCACTTTCTGTAAAATTATCCGACCCAGAGCGAAAAGTAATAACTGACACGGGGACAGATAATTTCTTTGCCTATGATGAATATCTAAAAGGCATGAATCACATGCGAAAGTTTACACCAAAGGATTATGTTAAAGCTATTGAATATTTTGAAAAGGCCATCAATTTGGACCAAAATTTTAGCCAGGCATATGCTAATTTAGCCTATACATATATTAGTGCTCTTCAGGGAGGAAAAAGGTTTTGGGATGAAATTGGCAAAGATTTCCCTACAGCCCGATTATTGGCTCGTTACAATCTGGAATTAGCGATGAAAAAGCCAACTTCCAGAAGTTATCAAGCCTTTGCCCGAATGGAATTATTTAAACGTAATTTCAGTAGAGTTATTGATTATGCTGAGCATGCTGTAGCCATTGCCCCCAATGATGCTGATGCACTGCACAACTTAGGCCGTATAATGGTCTTCGCCGACAACCCAGTGGAAGGAATTAAAAATTTTAAAAGATCGATCATGTTAGATCCCCTGAACAAAAGTACTGGGGGAATCGGATTTGCTTATTTTTCGATGGGAGATTATGAGCAAGCTATAAAATATATAGAAAAACACCTTAAGGACTATCCAGAAACATACGCTATTCGTGGTAATCTTGCCTCAGCTTATGCACTTCTCGGAAATGATATTAAAGCTAAAAAGGCATTTAAAGAATTTTGGACCTGACTGGGTGCTTGCCCTGGGGTCCAGGGCATATATTACCTTATTCCGTATAAGAACTCAGAAGTATTTGATCGTTATATTGAGGGTTTGATAAAAGCTGGGTTTAAAGGAGATCCCTCAGATTACTATAAGGTGCATAAAGAAAATAAGATGACAGGGCAAGAAATTCGGGAATTAATAGTTGGGAAAACAATAACAGGGTATTCTTTTGGATATCCATGGTCAACAAAAACAAATAAAAACGGAGAATTTGAGCATACTGATTATTCCGGTGTTCATAAAGGGAAAATATGGATTGAGGGTGATGCAGTATGCCGACAATATGAAACTCGTTTTGATGGGCTTAAAGGTTGTGAGGATATTTACAAAAACCCGGAAGGTGATAAAAAAACATTGAGCGAATATCTTTTGTTAACTGACTCTTGGATATATCCGTTTTCGATTAAGGAATAAGGAAGTATATGAGCACGAAATTATCTGCCTTCTTAGCATTTGATTGAATGTTGTAATGAATTTGGAGGATTTGGGGTCGGGCCACGGTAACCAACTATAATAATATAAAAATAGGCCTAAAATAGGCCCTAAAATCTTCTTAAACGACTCTTTTTGACCCCCAAAAGGACCTTTTAAGCTAATATAATTTTTAAAAAAATCCTTAGAGCTGCTATTTTGCACCCCAAATCGTATGTTTAAGACCAAAAAAACGGCTATTCTTGGAGCTTTCCCCCAATTTTTCAAACACTTAGCGTGGCCCGACCCCAAATCACCCCAAATCTAAAGTCCGCGCTGTCAATGCATTCAAAAAGGGAAATGGATAGCTACAACCGCAGATCTCGATCAGGTCGAGTGAATCCGGCTTTATATTCGGCTTTATTGACAAGCAAATTCCGACAATCTATATTACGTTGTCATTCAAAGCTGATTGGCGTTTAATATTTTAAGGAGTCGAATATGAAAGCAGTCAAGTGGAGTCTTGTTGGCTTATTGGTTATTTTGGCAATTGGCGTTGCTGCCATATACGGTTATCTGAGATCGACACTGCCGGATTATTCGGGAATTCAGACTGTCCCGGGTCTAATAAACGAAGTGGAAATTGTGAGGGATTCGTTTGGAATGCCGCATATATACGCCGCCAACGATCATGATGCCTATTTTTCTATGGGATTCTGCCAGGCGCAGGATCGGTTGTTCCAGATGGATCTAGCCCGTCGGGCAGGACTGGGGCGTTTGGCCGAGATTCTTGGAGAATCGCTGGTTAAGGTGGACAAGTTGTTTCGAACACTTAGGGCCGCTTTACCACAAGATGATTGGTATGGAAAAATCTCCCCGGAAGGTAGGAATTCTTTAGAAGCTTTTGCGAAAGGGGTGAACTATTTTCTTGAAACCAACGATGCCTCCCTACCGATAGAGTTTAAAATTCTTGGTTACGCACCCGAGCCCTGGTCTGCTTTCGATAGCATGGCTGTTATGCTTTACATGGATTGGACCATGAACTACGCCTTCAAAACCGAACTTCTTCATGCGGCTATTATCGATCGTGTGGGAGAGAAAATGGCCCACGAATTGTTTATCGATTACCCGACGGGCTTTCCCGCAATTGTTCCGGAAGGCGAAGACCCAACAGCCCGGATAGCTCCGGCGTACCTGGATGCACTGCAATTGGCCGGCCGTGTTCTTGGCTTTGAAGCGGGCGGCGCCAGTAACGGTTGGGTGGTTTCGGCTCAAAAATCCATAAGCGGCAAACCGCTTTTCGCTAATGATCCCCATCTCAACCTCAGTATACCGAGCATCTGGTACGAGGGCCATATCTCCACCCCGTCGATGAATGTCTCTGGTGCCCTGGTTGCCGGTTTGCCCTTTGTTCTCGGGGGTGCAAACGAGCATGTGGCCTGGGGCGTAACCAACTCGCATCACGACGATGCCGATTTCTACCTGGAAAAAATTAATCCTGAAGATCTCAACTCTTACCGCTACCTGGATCGTTGGGAACAGATGAAAATCAAGAGGGAAGTAATCAAAGTCAAGGGAGCGGGAGAAATAAGCTTTGAAATCAAATTGACACGCCACGGGCCGGTCATCGACGATCTAAACAAACATGAAAAACGGAAAGGGTTTGCCCTTGCCATGCGCCTGGTTCGGGTAGATTTCCTTAATGCATTCAAGGGCTATTGGCTTGTAAACCGTGCCAAAACCATCAAGGATATCGAAGAAGCCGCCGGATATGCCAAATCCGGTCAGAACTGGATTTACGCCGACGAAAATGGAAATATCGGTTTTTATTTTCTCGGCGGAATCCCCAAGCGCAAGGGTTTTACCGGCGAACTCCCGGTCCCGGGCTGGGACGGAAAACACGAATGGGAGGGGTATGTTTCAAACAGGGAGCAGCCACATCTCAGAAATCCGAAGCAGGGATTCATCATAAATGCCAACAACAAGATCGAACCCGAGGACTATCCCTATGTAATCACCAAATACTACGCAACCCCGGACCGTTTTGTCAGGATTCAGGAAATGCTGGAGGAAAAGGAGCGTTTCGGCCCCGAAGACTTCGAAAAAATGCTGGCCGATACCTTGATGGTCATGGCCAGGGAATGGGTGCCCCTGATCGTCAAGTCTCTGAAAGATGTCGAACTTTCCATACGTGAAAAAGACGCCCTGAAACAACTGCGGGAATGGGACTATTTTGCCGGGAAGAACGAGGTTGCGCCAACGGTATTCAATGTCTTTATGAATTATCTGGCGGAGAACACCTTCAAGAAAAGACTGGGGCCGGATCTCTACGAGTATTATGTGACCGGGGATAAGAATATCCCTTTCAATGTCTTAAGGGAGCTGATTCAAAAAGGGGAGTCTTCCTGGTTCGATGATCCCGGAACGCAGAGAAAAGAGGGGCTAAACGATGTATTGGCAAAGAGTTTCAAGGATTCAACTACCTTTCTTGAGGAAAAGTTAGGCGGAAACGTTCGAGACTGGAAATGGGGTAAGATTCATACTCTGACGATTTATCATCCCTTCGGGAAAAAGTCACCCCTGTTAGGAAAGTTCTTCAACCTTGGTCCTTACCCGGTCGGTGGCAGTATATTCACCGTTAACCCGACTTATTTCAAAATATCCAAATCATTCGCAGTTCAAGGTGGCGCCTCCTCCTTTCGACACATCATTGATTTTGCCGACATGACAAACTCCAAAAGAATTCTTCCTGGCGGAATATCCGGCAATTTCATGAGCCCTCACTACGACGATCAAATTGAATTATGGCTGGCCGGCAGATACCGGCCCTTTGTGCTGGGTCGGAAGGAGGTAATGAAAGATGTGCGGTATCGCTTAACGATGAAACCAGTAAAAGGATAGGAACGAGAGTATCCCCCCCGTAACAAAAGCGCCATTCGGGGAGTCTTTAGTTATGGTT
>MAXL01000111.1 GCA_001751005.1 Desulfobacterales bacterium S5133MH16 | reverse complement strand
GTCACCATCTGCGCCAAAGACCGTCCGGGGTTAATCTCAAAGATTGCAGGAACATTTACACTAAATAGTCTCGATATTCTCAACGTTCAGGTCTTCACATGGCGGAATAATATTGCCCTTGACATTTTTGAAGTTAAACCGCCTCCGGACCGGATTTTTGAAACCAAAACCTGGGAACGTGCGGCAAAGCAACTTCAATCGGCTCTAATCGGCGAATTGGATCTTGCAACAGCGTTAAGCGAAAAGATGGATGTGTATCGATCCGGCAAACCCCGCCCGGGGAATAGGCCGCATAAGATTGTCCTGGACAACAACAGCTCGAGTTTTTTTACCATTGTTGAAGTCTTTACTTACGATTTTCCGGGGTTGCTTTACAGTATAACAGACGCTTTGTTTAGATGCAGATTGGATGTATGGGTAGCAAAAATCTCTACCAAAGTCGATCAGGTGGTGGATGTTTTTTATGTCAGGGATTTTGACGGGCAAAAGGTCGATTTGCCGGATCAGGTGTCGACCGTTAAAGCGGCTATCGAGGAAGTTTTGTCTTAAACCGAATGTAAAGGGGATTGAGTAGAACTTAGGGGCTTCGCCCCAAGCGGATATAAACAAAGGAGGGATAATACGAATGAAAATACTCGGTTTTACGATTACTGTTCTGTGTCTGCTTTTTCCATGTTCTTCAGCGTTTGCTGCGGATGTCTTAAATACCGGGGACACGGCCTGGATGATTGTTGCTACGGCCTTGGTCATGGTGATGACACCCGCCGGACTGGCCCTGTTTTATGGCGGCATGTCCAGGTCTAAGAACCTTTTGAACACCTATGCCATGACGTTTGTGGCTTATTGTCTCGCCAGTGTGATCTGGATGATGTGGGGATATACCATTGCCTTCGGACCGGACCAGGCCGGTATGGTTGGCGGTCTGGAGAACCTGTTTTTAAGCGGAATTGATGTAAACAGTCTATCCGGGACCATACCTACCTACCTATTTGTTGTTTTTCAGATGACCTTTGCCGGGATCACCGTGGCCTTGGTCCTTGGCTCCATCGTGGACCGCATGAAATTTTCTTCATGGATCGTCTTTACGGTGTTGTGGCTGACGGTTGTTTATTCTCCCATTTGTCACTGGGTATGGGGCGGCGGCTGGATGTCGAAAATGGGAGCCCTTGATTTTGCCGGCGGGACTGTGGTTCACATCAATGCAGGTGTTGCCGGTTTGGTACTGTCCCTGGTCGTCGGGAAACGCATCGGGTACGGAAAGGACGCCATGTTTCCGTCCAGTATTTCCCTGACCGCCCTGGGCGCTGCGCTCTTGTGGTTCGGGTGGTTTGGATTCAACGCCGGCAGCGAACTGGCCGCAGACGGCGTTGCCGCTTCAGCCTTTTTGGTAACCAACACTTCCGCCGCCATGGGCGCCCTGGCGTGGATGTTCACCGAGTGGCTCATTAAGAAAAAACCAACTGTATTGGGACTTGCCTCAGGGGTTGTGGCCGGACTGGTTGCCATTACGCCTGCGGCAGGATTCGTCGGCATGCCGGCTTCGCTGATTATCGGGCTGGTTGCCGGTGTACTCGGTTTTTACAGTGTTGCCGTGCTAAAACAAAAACTGGGTTATGACGATTCTCTGGATGCATTCGGGGTGCACGGCATGTGCGGTGTGTGGGGCGCCCTGGCAACCGGGGTCTTTGCCAACCCGGCCATTACCGAAGGGGCCAAAGGATTGGTTTTTGGAAACCCGAGACAGCTTTGGATTCAGGCCATATCCATCATTGGTACGGCTGGTTATACGGCGATCGCAACGCTCATTGTTGTTTACATAACTAAGTTTATAACCGGCGGGCTCAGGGTGGATGAAGAAAATGAGATTTTAGGATTAGACAACACTATCCATGGAGAAAGAGCGTTTGAGATCGACTGATAATTGAAAGGAGTGAAATCATGAAAAAAATCGAAGCTATCATCAAGCCCTTTAAACTGGATGATGTCAAGGAAGCACTCAATGAAATCGGCATCCAGGGCATGACCATATCGGAAGTAAAAGGGTATGGACGGCAGAAGGGACATACGGAGATCTACCGCGGGGCTGAGTATGTTGTAGATTTTATTCCCAAAATCAAGATTGAAATTGTTGTGGAAGCCTCACGGGCTGATGAAGTTGTCAGGAAAATCCAGGATGCCGCCAATACTGGCAAAATCGGCGATGGAAAGATTTTCGTATTTTCCGTTGAGCAGGCGATTCGGGTTCGCACCGGGGAAAAAGGCAAAGATGCAATATAATATAAACAGTAAGGAGGAATCATATTATGACACCAAAACAAGTATTGGAGTTTGCAAAAGAAAATGAGGCAAAGGTCGTTGATCTGAGATTTATGGATTTTCCGGGGGTATGGCAACATTTTACGGTTCCTTTGAGCGAGTTGGAGGAGTCGAGTTTTGAAGACGGCTTCGGCTTTGACGGATCCAGTATCCGGGGATGGCAGCCCATACACGCCAGTGATATGCTCGTGGTGCCGGACGCCACTACCGCTAAAATGGACCCTTTCTTTGAAGTTCCGACTCTGGTTCTAATTGGAAACATTGTAGACCCGGTGACCCGAGAATCGTATACCCGCGATCCCCGCTACATCGCGCAGAAGGCTGAAGCGTACTTAAAGAGCAGTGGTATCGGAGATGTGGCTTACTTCGGGCCTGAAGCTGAATTTTTCATCTTTGATGATATTAGATTCGAATCATCCAGCAATCGTGCGTTTTACGAGATCGATTCGGTTGAAGGCATTTGGAACAGCGGGAGAGAGGAATGCCCCAATCTTGGTTACAAACCGCGACACAAAGAGGGTTATTTTCCGGTTCCGCCTATGGACAAATTTCAGGATATTCGGACTGAAATGCTTTTGACGTTAGAAGGGCTGGGAATAGATGTTGAATGTCAGCACCATGAGGTTGCAACTGCCGGACAGGCAGAGATCGACATGCGGTTTAAACCGCTTATCCAAATGGGTGACCAGTTGGTGTGGTTCAAATACGTGCTCAAGAATGTGGCTTACAAACATAACCGTACCGTAACATTTATGCCCAAGCCTCTTTTTCAAGATAACGGTACCGGAATGCACATTCATTGCAGTATCTGGAAAGACGGGAATCCGCTATTTGCCGGGGATAAGTATGCCGGGGTTTCCCAAGAGGCCCTATATGCGATCGGAGGGATACTGAAACATTGCAGAGCACTGTGCGCCATTACCAATCCGACCACCAATTCTTACAAACGGCTGGTACCGGGCTTTGAAGCGCCGGTAAACCTGGCGTACTCCAGTAGGAACCGCAGTGCGGCCATCCGGATTCCCATGTACTCAGCGGCGCCTAAGGCAAAGCGGATTGAATTCAGAACACCGGATCCGTCCTGCAATGGTTACATGGCGTTTTCCGCCATACTTATGGCCATAATGGACGGCATTGAAAACAAGGTTGACCCGGGCGAACCATTGGACAAAGACATTTACGGACTGCCCCCCGAGGAACTGGCGGAAATACCTTCCGCACCCGGATCTCTGGATGAAGCACTTGCCGCTTTGCAGGAAAATCACGAGTTTCTGTTGAAAGGGGATGTCTTTACCAAGGATGTTATCGAAAAATGGATTGAATACAAGATTGAAAACGAGGTGAATGAAGTAAAACTTCGTCCGCATCCGCACGAATTTTTCCTTTATTTCGACATATAACCGGCCCCTTCTTTAACCACCCACAGCCCGCCGAGAGCGCATTCAGCGGGCTGTGGACATTTTTATAATCTCTGACCCTGAACTAATAATCAATAATCAATTATTAATTATTAATTATTAACCATTGTTTATTAACTATTATTTCCTGAACCCTGAACCTCTGAACCGTTAATCCTTAACGATAATGGCGATAGTCGACATTGTATTTATTGGCCTTGTAGGAAAACTTGCGCACCGTGGTTTTAAGTATTTGGGTCGCTAACGTAATGTTCCCCCGGGTATTTTTAAGTGCGTCGATGATCATCTCTTTTTCGAGATTTTCCACGGTATCTTCCAGGGAGAGAACCGGCAATGTATCCGATTCCGTACCGGTTTGTAATGTGGGTGGGAGATGGTAGCTATGGATTACCCCTTCTTCACATAAAAGCACGGCCCGTTCGATGCAGTTTTCAAGTTCTCTGACATTTCCCGGCCAATGATAATCCATGAGCATATCTATTGCCGGTGTGGAAAACCGCAGGATATTTTTATGATTCTCCTTGGCATATTTTTCCAGGAAATGGTCGGCCAAAAGCAGAATATCGGTCTTGCGTTCTCTTAAGGGCGGCATGTAGATGGGAAAAACATTAAGGCGATAATAGAGATCATGCCTGAAAGTATCTTCTTCAACAGCCTGTTCAAGATTTTTATTGGTAGCGGTTATAATGCGAACATCTGTTTTTATGGTCTTGTATCCCCCAACCCGTTCAAATTCTTTCTCCTGTAAGACGCGTAAAAATTTTACCTGGACGTTAAGGTCCACAGATCCAACCTCGTCTAAAAATATAGTCCCTTTATTGGCCAGTTCGAATTTGCCCAGTTTTTGTTTGATGGCGCCGGTAAAAGCGCCTTTTTCATGCCCGAATAATTCGCTTTCAATAAGATTGGCCGGTAATGCCGCACAATTTACTTTAACAAAAGTCCCCTTTGATCTGAGACTGTTGTAATGTATGGAGTTGGCAACCAGTTCCTTACCGGTACCGCTTTCTCCGCGAATAAGCACCGTAGCGTTGCTTTTGGAAACTTGAGAAATCATTTGATAGACTTCACGCATTTTGTTGCTGTTGCCGATAATATCGGTAATGCGATATCGATTTTCCAGTTCGTTTCTGAGTCTTATATTCTCTTCTCTTAAATGCTCCTTCTCCAGACGGATGGTTTCCAGGTTGATAACCTGCCTTGCAACCATGGTTGCAATTACAGACATTAGCTTTTTTCCATCTTTCAGGGAATATGATTCGTCAAAAGGCATGTCAACGCTCAATGCTCCGATAACCTGGTTGCCTTTTTTCACAGGCACGCAAATAAAGGACAGTTCCTGATCCTGTTGGGTCTTTCTGGAAGCCGTTCGATCAAGAAACAGCGGCTCCTGGCTAATTTTTGGTATGGTGACCGCTTTACCGGTCTCGATGACCCGGCCGGTAATTCCTTCACCTAATTTATATTTTCCTTTTTGCATAGCGCTTTTGGAAAGTCCGTGAGCAACCTCTATGCTTATCTCGTCGCGCAAGGGGTTTAGAAGTGTTAGGGTTCCCCGTGGCATGTTCATTGAGCTGCATAGAATGTCCAAAACCTTATATAAAGATTTTTTAAGGTCCAGGTGCTCGTTAAGTGCTTCACTGATTTCATAAAGCAGGGTAACGTCTTCAATTCTTTTCATGATCTATACTTCCGTGCATGTTCCCCATGGGCTGGTTTGGCTTTGCCTCTGAAGAAAGTGAATCCGTTAGGTTATGGGCATATACTTTTCTATTTCATACTGGCTCACATGGGTCCGATACATATCCCACTCGATCTTTTTATTTTCCACGAACTTGTTGAAAATATGTTCACCAAGGGCTTCTCTCACCACTTCTGATTTTTCAACCTCAAGAAGGGCTTCATAAAGGTTATCCGGAAGGGTAAGAATATTTCTCTTGCTTTTTTCTTTTACGGACATTTTATAGATATCCTCTTCGATAGGATCCGGGAGTTCATATTCATTCTCAATTCCCTTAAGACCGGCTGCCAGCATAACCGCAAAAGCAAGATAAGGATTACAGGCCGGATCAGGAGCGCGGAATTCTATGCGGGTGGCCACCTCCTTACCGGGTTTGTACATGGGAACCCGAATCATGGCCGAACGGTTGCG
>MAXL01000110.1 GCA_001751005.1 Desulfobacterales bacterium S5133MH16 | reverse complement strand
CAAGCACCAAATTACAAATAAATCTCAAATTCCAATATTCAATGACCAAAACCTTCCAAGACGAGATATTGTTTGGATTTTCGAATTTCGGTCATTGGAAATTGTTTGATATTTGGGATTTGATATTTGGGATTTCAATAATTCAATGAACTTCCAACAAAGCAAATCTTCTTTGGGGATAACCAAAGCCTGGTCCTCTGGGCCAGGATTTTTATTGGCTCAGATACTGGTTTAGCCGATGGTATCTTTTACTATTTTTAGTAGTTTGTCCCGGTCGAATGGCTTGGTGATGCTGGCAACTGCCTTATGTATTGCGTATTTGCCTCCGGTCAGACCCGTAATAACAATAACAGGAATTTTCCTGAATTCTTCTTCTTTCATAAGTTTACGGTAAAACCTTGGGCCCCACTCTTCCGGCATTTCCAGATCAAGAGTTATCAAATCAGGTTTTTCTTTTTTAAGTACTGTCATAGCCTCAGAACCATCTGAGGCTGAACAGGTCTCATAGCCATTGTCGCTAAAAAAATCTTCCAAATATATAACGATATTGGGGTCATCATCAATAATTAAAATCTTTTTTGCCATAATAAATCCTCTCTTTTCAGTTTTGTTGTGTTAAATCTCCAAGGATGTAGATGACTATAAATCTTTTATTTTATCAGGACGATTTACACTTGCCACCGGACATGTTGCACGCAAAACAACCTGTTCAACCGTGCTCCCAAGCAGCGCTTTTTCAGAGCTCGGTTTTCTAGTATGGTGTGCCATAACAATGAGATCAGCGTAATTTTCGCGGGCAAATTTTACTATCTCTACGTAGGGTATTCCTTCCCATATATCGATTTCATAATCATCGAATCCTTTCAATCTGGGAACATACATTTTTCTTATCTTTTCTCTGGCTTCCATCATGTTGTCTTCTATCTCGTCCTGTTCCATGATTTTTCCGGAATGAACGGAGCTGATATCATAAGCATGGAAAAGATGTAGCGTGCATCCAAACGTTTTTGCCACCTTATATGCAAAAAGAAACGCCGAATCCGCCGCCCTGGAAAAATCTGTTCCGAAAACGATATTGGAAAACCCTCCCCAGGCCGATGCAACCGGACGACCGATGATAAGAACGGGGCATCGTGCCGATTTTGTAACAGCCTGCAGCGTACTACCCGTGGTGCTTCTATAAGTATAGGTTCCTTCATCTTCCTCTCTGGTAGTGGATCCCATAATGATAAGATCTACGTCTTTCTTGCGTGCGGCCCTGAGGATTTCCGTATGAGGAACTCCGGGTATTGCTTCAATCGTACATTTTTGATGCAATTCAAGTTGTCTTGCATAGGTGTTTTTCATCTCCTCCTTTACCCAGCCGAGATAATCATCATCCAAAGTTACTGTCTCACCGGTTCTGACGTCTCTTGCGAATTGACTAAACCCCCTTGTAGGGATGCCGAAAACGTGAAAAGCAGTAAGCTCTGAATCGTATCTCTTAGCCGTGTCAAAAGCTACTCTGGCCGCGTGGTCACACGAAGGGGAAGCAGTTGTTGCAAATAATATTTTTTTAAACATAAGCCACCTATCAAATAATATTGTATGTTATAAAGCGTGTCTCCCAATTCATTCTTCCTTTGGTTTGAGGTGCTCAGGAACTTCCACCATGTCGATCAGAAGAGGCTTTAAAAAAGTCCACTTTATTCCCATGTGATAGATTTCTTCCATATCCCGTATGGCATCCCAGCAGTTGTGACAGGGGGAAACCACAAGCTTCGCGCCAGTGGCAAGAATCTGGTCGCGTTTAACCTTAAAACCAATGTTTCGCTCCTCTCGATATCGGCCGATACCGTTTAGCCCGCCGCCACCGCCGCAACAGAAGTTGTGCTCTCTATTCGGCTTCATTTCCCTGAAATCCTCTGCAATATAGCTCATAATTTCTCTGGGGATATCAGCCAGTCCTGCATTGCGAACATAATTACATGAGTCCTGGAAAGTGACGGGCTCTTTAATCTTTTTTGCAGGATCAATTTTCAGTTTTCCCGTCCTTAATACTTCTGCTACCCATTCAACATAATGTAAATTTTCAACAGGCGGCTGTCCTGTTTTAATGCCTGCCCAATAAGGACCTTCTATGACAGTGGCTCTGTATGCATGACCGCATTCCGTTCCTACCACACGCTTGGGTTTTAATCTCTTCATGGCCGCGTAAACATTCTCTACCTGCATTTTGCATGCCGGCCAGTCTCCGGCAAACATTGTAAGACTTGTTGCTTCCCATCCCTCGCTGGGTGCGGTCCAATTTTCACCGGCAAGATGAAAGAGTACGGCTGCTTCAGCTATGTCTTGTGGATAATGTTTCGGTTCCCTGGCATTCAAGGTATACATTATATCCGCATTTTCTTTATCTATAGGTATTTTCAAACCGGGGTAGTCATCTTCCCATTCTTCTTCCATCCATTCGCACGTCTCAACCCAGTCTTCAGTTGTGACATCCATCTGGGCTCTGTAAATCCTGTGCATACCTGAACCTATCTTCATTTCCCATGGTGTAAATCCCTGGGAAAAGAGAAGGCCACGAAGGTAACTGAACATGATTCCCATGTCTATACCAAAAGGGCAATAGACACCGCAGCGCGTACAGCAGGAGCACTTTGCAAATGCCGTATCCATGCACATCTGCATAAATGCATTACTAACATCACCTTTTCGCCTTATCAGTTCCCCGAGTGTCGTTTTAATCTTGTATGATGGAACCTGCTTGGGATCCCTGTTGTTTGCAAGATAATAGTAACAACTTTCAGCACACAGTCCGCAGTGAGCACATATCTCCAGCCATGTTTTAAACCGCGACTTGAATGTCTTCCGGATCGTTGTCCATAATGCAACCTTATCGATATCAAGATGGTTCATTTCTTCGTAGTATTGATTACCACTGGCATCCGCCAGAATAGCATCGAGTTGTTCCTTGGTGTCTATCGTTTTTTTATTGCAGAGTATTCCTTCCGGCATAATGATTCATTCCCAACGTGTTGAAAAGTTAATAAAATACTACCATGCAAACCCTTTGCCTTTCATCCCGCCCCGTTTGATGCCGTAATCCATTCCCAGTTGAGCCCTTGACATAAAGAACAGAACAAAATGAGACAATTTTGTGAAAGGGATGGCAATCAACATGATTTCGCCACAGATGACGTGCACAATTACCCAAAACTTGTAATCGGATGCAATGTGATGAGCAATGAATCCGGTGACAAAAGGAGCAACCGCTATTGCAAGGACGAGAAAATCATATGTTGTAGTAAGAATCCTGACCTCAGAGAGTGCTATCCGTCGCAAAATCAGAAAAACTGCCGCTATAATCACCCCAACAGCCAGGACATCGGCAACAGATTCCGGTATTGTCCAGAGGCTGAACCCCCACCTTTCTTTGAGGATAATATTGTGAGCCAGTAGGAAAACGGGTGTAACGAGCAAACCGATGTGGAAGACAAAAAACACCACGGTAAATACCGGATTATTTCTCCAGCTTCTAGTGCCAAACGGAAATAGCCAAAACGCAATGGACCGTATTGCTCCTTTTATTCCATAGGAGAAGTGTGTTGTGTAGGCAACTCTATCAGCTTGCCAATCCAGGCCCCTAATATAACATATTATACGAACGATACAGCCGATAAAAAAGATCGCAAATGACAACCATAATAAAGGGCCGGTTACGAACTGATACATTGTATTCTCCTTTTATTAATTTTCGTCCCTTTCAACCAGAAAAATCCAGAACCCTAACATTCCCAGAAGTATGGCCACAATTAAAATATACGTGACGTCTTCAGTATATGTCATGAATTCCTGGAGTGTATAAAAAGTACCGTCCATTGTTGATAGCTCCTCAAAAGTACAAATCAGTGTGAATCGCTGTATTCCGGGTGTTCATATAAAATTGGCATCCTAGTTACGATGAACCTATAGAGAATAACACCTATTGTAACGATAAAAACAGAAATTCCGATTTCCATCCAGTGTGGAAAATATCTCTCACTGGACGGCAAGTGCCAGTTAAACGCAATAAGACATACATTAAACCGGTTTAAAATAATACCGAGTACAGCAATTACAGCGGTCCATCTTATCAACCTCAGGTTTTTATCCCTAACCCCCACAGCATAAAGAAAACATGGTAAAGCCACAAACCCAAAAAGTTCTACTAGAAACCACAAACCGTATGAGGTTCCAAGCAAATGCCAGTGGTTTCCTGCAGATACTCCTATGACCTTAATTGCAAAATAACCTGCAAGAACATATGAAGCAGCCTTTCCGAATCCAAGGGCGATTTGGTCTTTTTCTCTGATGTGGTTCTCATCCATTTTGTCACCAAAATACCTATGAGAAAGAGTGCTTTCAAAAATTACCATGGAAAGCCCGGCAATCACACTTGTAACAAAAAAGAAAACAGGCAGATAAGGTGAGTACCAGAGAGGATGAAGCTTGGATGGTGCAATCAGAAAAAGCGCTCCGAGGGACGATTGATGCAAAGTGGAAAGAATTACACCAAATATGGTCAGCACCAATGTTAATCTAGTGATGAGATTTCTTAACTTCTCCATGCCAAGCCATTCCAATGCAGCAGGAGAGAACTCAAGAAAAAGGACGGTAAGGTAAAGAGCGACACAGGCAGCGACTTCAAAAAGCACCGATGTTGTCCCTTGTTGGATTATGAAAGGATAAGGCAGGCGCCAAGGTCTGCCAACATCATAATGGAGGGCAAGAACAACTAATGCGTATCCCAGGAAACCTGTAAGAATTGCGGCTCTAACTGCGGAATGGTATCGTTTCATCCCGAAAAGATAAACCGACGCTGATGTGACATACCCACCTGCCGCCAGAGCAACACCTACAAGCAGGTCAAAGCCTATCCATATCCCCCAGGGGTTGTAATCGGAAAGATTGGTGACCGCAGCCAATCCTCCTGTAAACCTCAGAGCAGTTAGGATTAATCCGATGATAACGATGATGCCGGCAACTACATTAAAAGGAGTGAAAAATGATTTGCTGGCTACAGCGGCTTTTTCTGACATCAGGAACCCTCCTTTTCTTGAGTCTTTTTAGCTTCTTCAAGCGCCTTTTTTATCTCTATTTTTATTGCTGCATCTTTTTCTTTTTGGGCTTTTGCCAGGGCTTTGGAAAGCTTTGATTCAGCCTCTGCATTTGCCTTTTCCAGTGTTGAAGCAATGGCTTGTTGTTGTTCTATTTTTGCAATCTTCTCTTTACGTTTTGACACGGCATAAAGACCGGTAAGAAGTACTGGCCAGAGACCCGCCACCATCGGGACCGTACTAAGGGCTCCGGCGGTCAATTCAGGCGCCGGCGTAACACCCAGATCTTCACGCATTCCTAACTCTTTGAACGGAACGCCGGAAAGGTAGAGCCAGCTTGTCCCGCCCATCTCGTGTTCACCGTATATATGATCTACATAACGATCCGGATATTTTCTGATGCGATCCCGAGCGATTTTGATCAAATCTTTGCGTTTCCCAAAAGTGAGAGCCTCATTTGGACATATCTCCACACATCCGGGAAGCTTGCCCTCAATAATCCGTGGGTGACACATGGTACACTTCCTGATTCGAGGAGTTAGCACCTTATCGTACTCATAGGTTGGTATTTCAAAAGGACAGGCGATCATGCAATACCTGCATCCCACGCACACGGAAGGGTCATATACAACCGATCCTTCTTTTG
>MAXL01000109.1 GCA_001751005.1 Desulfobacterales bacterium S5133MH16 | reverse complement strand
CCGGCTTGTCCGGGTTAGGGTTCACGAAAAAATAAGTTTACAATTTTTTAATAAATATCATAAACCATCTGTATAGAAAAGCATAACGTCCCCTATATACCCCTCCAGTTGTTATGGATTGGCTATTATTGATGCGCTGCATACTCATCTAATAGCCGCCGGATCATCTTTTGGTATTGGGTATTATACTTTTTTGCTTCTTTTTTAAAAAAATCAATACTGGTTTTGCTGAGTGATATAGTAACCTTAACCGTTTCATCTTTTAAGGCCAATTCTTCGGGAGAGGGTAGGAAGTCTTTTAAAACCTTAACTTTCCCAATAGGCTCATCTGTGTATTTTATTTTCTCTTTCATATATTTTCTTTCCCTTTCGTCACCACTGTGCTCCAGGTCTTCCAAAATGACACGATTATGATCCAAGAAAGCAAGCTGCGCTAAAGCAAAGGAGACACCATGTTTATTTTGATTCGGTTTGTCCTTTGTATCATCCCATTCAAAATCGGATCGTTTTTTCATACAATTATAATATGGCAGTTCAAGATGGAAGTCAATATATTTATATGGCTATTTATATGGCGATATGGTCCATAACGACTTTAGGCACCCTTCTTCTTGGTAACCGGCCTAAGAAGGGCCTCTTTGCCTTCGGTGATAAAAAATTCAACCTTGTCTCCTGGATGCAACCGCAGTGAATCTCGAACTACTTTCGGAATCGTTATCTGACCTTTACTTGTTATTGTAGACAATACCATGCCGATCTTTCTCCTTACTATAATTTTTTTCCTTAATTTATAGTAGGATAAAGCGGATCGGGGGACGTGTAAAAAAGACGGGTTGTCTGCAAGGAGTAATAAAAATACTTGCCATATCCGAATAATGGAAATATTCTATGTCTAAAATCTGCATTAACTATTCGCGAAAGAATGAAAACGGGTTGTTATTTCAATACATAAAATACACAATCTGACAGAATGACCGGTACTGTGATGCTGTTTATGTTTATGCAAAATTTAGGCTGTTAATTGACCGAAGACTATTCAAATTAAGGGGGCATAAAATGAAGGTTCTTGTACTCTATTTTTCCAAAAGCGGAAACACCAGAAAACTGGCCGAGGCCATTGCTCTGGGCGTTGAAGATGTTGACGGAGTTGAATGCGTAATGAGAAAGACCGACGAGGTCACAAAGGATGATTTCGTCGAAGCCCAAGGGATCATTGCAGGGTCTCCCGTGTACTTCGGTGTCATGGCAGCGGAATTAAAGAAGGTCTTTGATGATTTCGTTGGTGTGAGAAAGAAGATGGATGGAAAGATTGGGGCTGCCTTTACTACATCCGGCGATCCCACGGGCGGAAAGGAGACAACCATGATGTCCATCATCCAGGCACTTCTCATCTACGGCATGGTGATAACCGGCGATCCCATGGATGCCACCGGCCACTATGGCACTGCCTGCGTGGGGGCGCCTGATGAGGAAACAGCTGAAAATGGACGTAAGCTCGGCCGCAGGGTTGGGGAATTGGCGAAAAAACTGCGGGGGTAGGAACGCTCTTTAGGGTTACATTTTCAAAGAACTGTTAAGAAAAAATGGTGCGGCCATTACCCCTGAACCGTGAACCTTTGAACGCTTACCTGTATTTTATGCTCCTTTATTAATGATCAAGGTGACCCCAGTTCCTTCAGAAATGAGTGTAGTATGCTCCCCTTCCTTTTCCATGAAGAAAAAGTTTCCCGTTTCGTACCAAGTTCTGCAAATGTTTTTTTACCGTGTTTCGATTGACTTGAAGCACCTCGGCAGTGAAGGATACCGTCACCCTCCCATGTTCTTTGGCAAGATTTAAAATTCGGATTGACACCTCGGGCAGTGCATGAGCAATTTTTTCACGATCTAACTTTTCAAGTAAATGGTCTTTCTGCTTTTTAAGTATTTCCAAAAAAAACTCTGTCCAGGACGCAGATAGCTCCTTGCCGGATCCCAATCCTTTCTGCGCAGTTCTCAACGCCAGGTAATACTGTTCCTTATTTGCCTCCACCACGGTTTCATGGGAACTGTATTGAGCATAAGCATAACCGCTGCGTAGCAATAAAAGGTTGGTCAGGACTCTGGAAAGGCGACCATTCCCGTCCTGAAACGGGTGGACTGCAAGAAACCGAACGATAAAATCAGAAATAGCTATCAATGGATGGGTATCGTCGTCCTTGAGTTTCTTCCGAGTAGCCAACACCAAAGCGTCCATCATTTGTGGCGTCTCAAAAGGAGATGCTGTCTCGAAAAGAATGCCAATTTCACGACCATCAGCGTTAAAGGCAGCTACATGGTTGGGATGGTTCTTATATTTTCCTAAGTGCCAGGTATCTTTGTCTGAAAACTCGAGCAAAACTTTATGGAGATATTTTATATTGTTTTCGGTTAAATCGATTTCATCATAAGATTCCTGTACAAGTTGCAATGCTTTGGCATATCCGGCGACCTCTTGCTCATCACGGCTCCTAAAGGAACGAACATCCATGCCTTTCAAAAGAGCAGAAATTTCCTGGTCGCTTAGCCTGGCTCCTTCAATTCGTGTTGAGGAACCAATAGATTCAATCGTAGCAAGGGTTCGAAGGTTTGAAAGAAAGTTAACGGAAAGCGTTTCCATACCTTTCCAATACCCCTTAAACTCATCGATTTCGGCAATAAGTTTTATAATGCGTGGTGTCATTAGGGATAATCCTTATGAGTTGTCAATATCCGTTTTATTATCCATTTTTATCCATTTAAGCCCAAATGTCAAGTCAAATTGGATATTATTGGATAAAAAACCAGATAACGATTCCCAAGCAGATTATTAATCGGGCTTCCGGAACTCTGGTTTAGCCTCATCTCTTCTTGACGCTCCAATGGTTGCCGTATTTGTTATAAGCGTCAATTATAATACCCGTCTAACGACAATTAAAATTCCGGAAATAAGAAAAAGTTGTTAAGGTTTCAAGTCTATTGAGACGATGATACCGTATCTAAATCTATTCAGATTGTCCGGAACTTTTTGAAAATACAAGCAATTTTTTTATTGTCATCGAAGTCAAGGTTTGGTATGTATTCACAGACCTCCCTGTGATCCAAAACAGACGTTGGCGCCGAGTCAGAGATCTAAGCGTGGATACGCTGCAGGGAGGTCTTTTTCTTAAGGCACGGTTTTCCGGCGCTTACGAGTATTATCCCCTGTAAAACGTCACTGGCCGTGTATTTTAGTTAAAGATACTTTTTTTAGAGCAATATTTAAGTTATATTTGATCTATTCAAATGTGATTTTTGCTTTAATTTCAGATATCTTTTTATTTTCAACAAACAGGATATCGACACTTATTATGAAGACTTCCAAATGGGGAAAAGCTATTCTTACGGGAATTATATTGCTTGTGCTGTGCGTAAACATAGATGCCGCCACTCGACAAAGAATTGAATCTGCACTTGAATCGGCACGAAAAGAGTTGCGCATTAGTATCGTTACCGAAGAACGAATCGTTTCAGAACTGGCAAGACTTAAAAAATCCGGGGATGCATCGTCGGATATCGTTGAAGATTATGAACTTTACTTGAGCCGGGTTCAGGCCATGGTTGCTGAAAACCGTAAGGTTGTTGCGAAAATGGAGACACTCAATGCCAGGTATGATATCCGAAAAGCACCGGATGGGTCAACATATAGTGATGATACGGAAGCTATGATGAACCCTGCAATCCCCGAGGAACAGGTGGTAGATGAAGTGGTCGCACTGGATCGCCAACTGGATAGCTCTCTGACCGAATTCGACGAAATGCTGCTCAAGGAATTGGATTTGATCCGTGCGAAATCGTCGGAACGAATGCGAGATCTGGCCGGGGAAGCGGCGGCTGCGGCAAAACGCTTGCGTGACCAGGGCATCGAGATAGATACTGATTTTGAGGAAGAATCCGCTCAGTCAGAGCAGGGATCAAGCGAAACACAGAAAAAGGCCGAAATAGAGGAAGACGCCTCCGAAACCGGAAAAGAAAATAAATCTAAAGAAGGCAAGGATGATACCGAATTGACCGCCCGGGACAAATTCCGGGAAGGCGAGGAAGGTTCCGGGAATCATCCTAAAAATCGCTACGACCCCAAAGATGATGACATCGTGGCCAGACAGCTTCGCGAAGCGGCGGAAGGGGAAACCGATCCCGAACTCAGGAAAAAGCTCTGGAAAGAATATGAACAATATAAAAAAATATAAGCAAATAAAATAAGGATAGTATCCATTATTCCACTGTTCCAACATACCAACATACCAATTGGGACAATACCGCTAACTTGGGTGCTTAGATGAAATTTAGTCTTTATCATAACTTCTTATTAATGGGTTTTATTTTAGTTTTATCCACCGGCTGTGCCACCTATTATGCCCAGAAAGTCGGTCCCACTCCCATAATCAAAGCCCAGAAAGAAATCCTCGAAGATCAATTGCTTGATGTCGGCATTCAAGTTTTTGAGTCCGACAAAATTACCGAAGAGCAAGCCAAAGAAGAACATACCAGCCCGGAAGTCAGAAAAGCGGAAAACCATTTCATACCGTATCATTTGAAAAATACCCTTCAGCAGAGCAGTTACTGGGGTGCTGTTCGTGTACTTCCCACTGAGACGGAAAGTATCGATGTTCTGGTTAAAGGTAAAATCCTTGAGTCAAACGGAGAAAATTTGGCACTTCAAATAGACGTGGTCGATGCCGCCGGAAAAAGCTGGTTCAGCAAAAAATATAAAGCCCAAGCCACGTCCGAATTTTATTCCGGCAACCAAATGGGAGAAAAAGATGCGTATCAGGACCTATACAATGCGATCTGCAATGACATGGCTGAATATTTAATAAGGTTGTCTCCTGAGAAAATCAAGAAAATCCGTGCCATTTCGAAATTAAAATTTGCAGAGGATTTTGCACCATCCGCCTACAGTGGATATTTGGCAAAAGATAAAAAAAACATCATTACCATCAATCGCCTGCCCGCCGATGAAGATCCTATCATGATCCGCCTGCTTAAGATACGGGAGCGGGAGAACATGTATATAGACACCTTGAACGGATACTATGAAGAATATTATTCTGAGATGTGGTCTTCCTATGAGAACTGGCGCAAGCTCAATTACGACGAAATTAAGGCGATCAAAAAGATCAAGCGGGATGCCACGATGCGCAAGCTGGCGGGTGCGTTGCTGGTGGCAGGTGCTGTTGCGTTGGGCGCAGGGGATGTCAACAATGTCGGAGCGCTTCAGGTGGGCATGATCCTGGTCGGCGGTCAGGTAATCGTCCAGGGGTTTAATATTACAAAGGAAGCTGAAATCCACTCAGCAGCAATCAAGGAACTCAGTGAATCTTTTGGAAGCGAGATGCGGCCTGTTGTCATGGAGTTCGAAGGTCAGCAGTATGAGCTGACCGGATCGGCAGAGGAACAATTTAAACGATGGCGCGAATTGCTGGAACAGATATATATCTTAGAAACCGGCTTTGATCCGGATGTCTCTTCGGAAACCGGGGAAAAGACAAAAACTGAGGACTCTGAATAAAATCGAGCATCAAAACAAGTTAAATAGGACGCCCCAGTACGATCTCCCGGACCTACGGGGCAGGCAGATTTTCGCAGATATACACAGATAATATTGTTATTTTGCAATTTAAGAATCTTGATAATCTGTGTTCACCTGCCCGCTCGTGCCTTGCAATGGCAGGCGGGTCTGTGTCCAAAAAAGGAAATTCCGAGACGTTTAATTATGCCGTCTGAAAAATCAACTCAATCTCCTCAAAATCAACAGGATTCAGATCACAACGTGGAAATAATCACGCCGCTTAAGGTGCGCAGTCACAGCGGTCAACCGGGTTCATCCCGTCCATTTCGGTTAACTGTGATGCCCATTTTACTCTTGCTCACAGGTCTGGCGGTAATGGCAGCAGGCGGCTTTATTTTCATCCGTCATTTATCGAAACATCCGGTGAATCTGACTCAAGACACCGATCAGACTGCACCATCGGAAGTCGCCGTCCAAAAGAAACAGATCCCGGATGCCACTCGGACGACCAAATTACAGATCGACCCTTTGACACCGTCGGCACCCGTAACTCTCGACCAACAACAGACCATGGAACCGCAACAAACGATTAATCCTGCAAAACGGGCTCTTGAAAAACAAAAGGCGGAGAAGCTTGATGCGGTGAACCGTCTGGTAGAATCGGGCAAAACCCATGAGAAAAATGACCGGTTTGCTTTTGCCCACACCGATTACCAGGAAGCCCTGAAGTTGGACCCTGAATCCAAAGACGCTCAAAAGGCCGTAAACCGAGTGAAAGAACGGATCGTCGGCCAACAGTTTCAGAAACTCATGTCAGATGGATTGACGGCATATCACGACGGCCGTTATCAATCTGCCAGGACACAGCTTCTAAGGGCAAAATCGTTCCGGCCCGATTCACGCGAAGTACAGAATGCTCTATTACAGGTTGATGAGGCAATCCGGCTCGCTAAAATTGAAAAACTGCGACAGAAAGCGATGACTGCCGAGCAGACTGAAGATTGGGAGAAGGCCCTTAGATCTTATTTGGCGGTTCTTAAAATTGACCCCAACATAAGCTTTGCCGTTCAAGGTAAAGAACGCGCTCTGAAACAAATTCAGATCGGCAAACGGATTACGTTTTTTCTTCAAAAACCCGATGCCATGGAATCAAACCCGCAGCTTCAAAATGCGGTACTTGTAATCGAGGAAGCCGAAAGCTTACAACCGAGAGGACCGCAACTCAGCAAACGGTTGGATAAACTAAAAGCTCTGGTGGATGCCGCTCGGACCCCCGTTACGGTGATGATCGAATCAGATAATCTCACGGAAGTTGCCGTTTATAAAGTCGGCAAACTTGGGCGATTTACCACTCGCGAGTTATCGCTGAGACCCGGTAGTTACACAGTGGTCGGTTCACGTGATGGGTACAAAGATGTCCGGCAGAAAATCATCGTGAAACCCCGTCAGAAAGCACTGCGTGTAACGGTTATATGCAGAAATAAGGTGTGACCTCAAAACTGGTCAAATAAAAGTGAGATGAATACATAACCTGTTGAAATAATATGGAATCAAAGCCAATAAAAATCGAACCCGTCTCCTTTCGTTCCAGGCGTCCCTCCCCAAGAGTAAAGCCGTTTAACATCTTAAAATGGTTTGCCGGTGTTTTTTTGGGAGTTGTTCTGATCTTACTGGGGGTCTCGGCATGGTTTGTCTTTACGGCCCGCCAGGTCGTGATAACCATAGCGCCTGTTCCTGAAAGCATTGCGTTTTCCGGGAGCATCCTTACGCCCCGAATCGGCGACTATTATCTGATGCGCCCCGGAGAATACACGTTGGCGGCTTTCAAGGAATGCTTTTTCCCCCTTGAGCATAAATTTCGGGTCAGCGCTAAAAAACGGCAGATATTGCATCTAAAGATGAAACAACTCCCGGGTCGGCTTATGATCAAAGCCCATCAATCGGGCGTGACCCAAAGCAACATTGTCGGTGCACGGGTGTATATCGACGGTCATGAGGTCGGGAAAACCCCCATAAAGAATCTTGAAATAAAGCCGGGTCCGGGGAGACTTGAAATTCGTGCCTCGAATTACCAGGACTTACAGACAGATATCAAGGTGCACGGGTGCGGCAAACTTCAGGAGTATAATATGGCGCTGCTTCCGGGATGGTCGGATGTCACCGTCAGTTCCGTGCCTCAGGGTGCAACCCTGCAAATTGATGGGAGATCCATGGGGAATACTCCTTTGCGTATCCAACTCGCGGCCGGCACTTACCTGCTGGAAATCAGTGCCGATTTCTATAAAACCCGGGAACACCGCCTGGTCGTGAAACCGAATGAACCCCAAGAAATAAAGGATATACGGCTCCAGCCGGCTGACGGCAAATTGGCAATCAAAACAAAACCAGCCGGGGCAAATGTGATGATTGGCGGGACGTTCATCGGTCAAACGCCGCTGGTGATTGATCTTTCTCCGAATCAAGAACACATCGTTCAAATTTCCAAGGCCGGTTATGAAAAAGCAACCCGTAAAGTAAACGTTCCATCGGCAACTTCAACACGGATCGACGTAAATTTAAAACCCAGGGAAGGCATAATACGCCTGTTGTTGGAACCCGTTGACACGGAACTTCTGGTGAACGGCAAATCATGGGGCTCTGCCCCCAAGCAATTGCGTCTGATTGCAGTGGAACACACCCTGGAATTCAAAAAACAAGGGTACCGCTCATATCGTACCCGTATCACACCCCGACCCGGGTTCCCACAGCAATTGAAAATAACCCTGAAAAAAGAGCGTACGCCCAAAGAAGCAACACCGACGATGATCACAACCCAAAACGGTTACCGGCTGACGTTAATTCGGCCCAAGACGTATACCATGGGATCTTCACGCAGAGAACAGGGACGCAAGTCCAATGAGACCCTGAGGAAGATCAAACTGACACGTCCGTTTTACATGGGCCTTCAAGAAGTAACGAACAAAGAGTTCAAGGAATTTATGGCCCGGCACAATTCAGGAACTTTTAAATCCAAACATCTGAACGGCGCCGATCAGCCCGTGGTTCGCGTAACCTGGGAACAGGCGGCTCTGTTCTGCAACTGGCTCAGCGCCAAGCAGTCACTACCACCTGCCTATATTAAAAAAGGAGAGAACCTGGTTGCAGTAGAGCCGCTAAATACCGGTTACCGACTGCCTACCGAAGCGGAGTGGGAATACTGTGCCCGGTTTACCAACACGCAGACATCCTTGAAATATCCATGGGGTCACAAATTTCCCCCAAAGCAAGTATCGGGGAATTATTCCGATCAATCCGCAAAAGACTTGATTCCGACCGTTCTTGAAGGATACAATGACCGATATGCGGCAACAGCTCCTTCGGCCAAATTTAAACCCAACGAGCTGGGCCTGTTTGATATGGGGGGGAATGTGGCGGAATGGTGTCACGACTATTATTCGATTTACAGTTATGCGCCCGAAAAGACGTATGTGGACCCGGTCGGGCCGGAGCACGGTAAACACCATGTGATTCGGGGCTCCAGCTGGAAGCACGGGAGCATCAGCACTCTAAGGCTGGCATACCGCAGTTACGGTGATGACAAACGCGAGGATGTGGGTTTTCGGGTTTGCAGGTACTTAAAATGATCAACCGGTATATCATTATTATTGTTTATTTGGCGTTATGCTTTCCCAAAGTGACCTGTGCAGGCACCGAACCGGCAAGATCCTTGAATGGTTTAAACGGACCGCTCGTACAAAATGTAGAATCGAGTCAGGATGCGGGGATATTTTTTTCACAAAATGCCAAAAAAAAAACGTCGGATACCGTTACTGCCGATGATACGTTAAAAGTCGATGAAAACACAACCCCGCCGGAAACCCTGACAAAAGAGAAAAATGCCAAAAAAAAACCAAAAAAGCTGAAACCGTTCGTCCCTTCAGAAACGATTCCGGCGGATCAGGGGGTGGATTTCCCGTACGACATTTGACTGGCATAAAAACCGAATCTTCGGATTGCTTGTTGTGCGCTTATAAGATCTTTGAAAAATGTTCAATATATGTAAAACTAACCGCGAGAATTCATTATGAAAAAAACATTGCCCATATCCATGGAATTTATTTACCAGCTATTCTCCCTGATATTCATTATCATTGTTGTCCATGCCGCTTACGTGGGCATCATCCGTCCCAATGCCGATGCCATCCTGGAACGGCAGGCCGCTATGATCGAAAAGGACAAAACCCAGAGTACCGAGCGGTCGGTCTATGTGTTGATTCGAGACTATGAGCAGGAAGCGTGTTTTATTCTCATGTTCTGGGCGCTGGCCATTATGGTGTTTAAAGCCGTCACCACCATAAGGAACCGGACGTTGCTGGAGAGGGATTTGATTCCGCTGGCCGAGGGCGTGCGTATCCTGCCTGAAGATACCCGGGAACTGTCCCGGGAGATTCAAGCACTGCCGCCTTATCAACGGAACGCATTGCTTCCAAGAGCGTTGCTTGCGGGTTTGCAGAGATTCAGCTCTACCCGCAATGTTCAGGATGTTGCGGATGCCACCCATGCTTACTGCTCGGCGGAAGGCGAACGGCTGGAATCCGAATTGTCTATGATCAGGTATGTTGCCTGGGCCATTCCCTCCATCGGATTCATCGGCACGGTCCGGGGAATTGGAGATGCGCTCGGACAGGCGCACCAGGCCATTGAAGGAGAGATCTTCGGTGTTACCCGCAGTCTGGGAGTAGCGTTTAACTCCACCCTGATCGCTCTTCTTATCAGTATTGTTCTCATGTTCATTTTGCACCAACTGCAACTCCTGCAGGAAAGATATGTGTTGGAAACCGAAGCCTATTGTGAGGATAAATTAACCAGACATTTGCATATGCAATAACAACAATAAAATTTATCTGTTGGGGTGCTTAAATGACGCTTCTCGGACTTGAACTCAGCGATGCCGGGATTCTGGTTGCCGGCGGAAAACCGGCGAGATTATTGGAGGTCGACGGACAGAAGCAAGAAAGCCCGGGGGTTGCCATCCCGGAAAAAAAGCGTCTGGTTGTTGGAAATTCCGCAGCAAGCAAGGCACACCTGTTTCCGCTTCAGGTCATCAACAGGTTCTGGGATCAATTGAATACGGAACCCCTGAAGCAAACCTATCGGCATGCGCAGAATCATGCTGAAATCGCCTGTACTCACCTATCCCACATCTGGGAAAACATTAAAATGCATGGCGATGAGATGATTATCGCTGTACCCGACTATTACGATCGGGAACAGCTGGGACTTATTCTGGGGATGGCCCAGGAACTGTCGATTCCTGTTAACGGATTTGTATCCCTTCCAATAGCCGCATCATTTAATCCTTGTCCTGATGCAATGCTGCTGCATTTGGATATTCATTTGCACCGGTTTGAGATCGTTTATCTCCGTCAGGATGAGCATTTGACCCGGGAGAACTCAGTGGCCGTCCAGGAAATTAACCTCGAGCAGTTATACCGGGGCTGGGTGGAATCCATTGCCGAAGAATTTGTGCGTACCACAAGGTTCGATCCGCTACATCAGGCCGCCACCGAACAGGAGCTATATAGCCGTTTACCCGCTGCTCTGGAAATTTTTAAAAGTCATTCATCGTTTATATTTGAAATATCACACGGAAGACATCGTTATCACACCCCCTTGCTCTGGGATCTGCTGAAACAAAAGAGCGAGGCGGTGTATGATGAAATCCGCCGTTCTATTGAAAAAATGCGAGATGCGCACGAAAAAAACAGCCTTTTGATTGCCCTCCAGCTGACCCATCGAATCGCCCGCCTACCGGGATTAAAGGATAAACTTTCAGAAATTGATCATTGCGAAATCATGGAACTCGAACCCGGCGCCGGCGCTCTGGGTGTTTTGCGGATCTGGGACCAGTTGGGCGATCGGCACTCCGGTAATGGGGCGTCCTTTTTCACCAGCCGTCCCTGGCGGCAGGCAGAACCGAAAGTTTCCCAAACCATTCCTTATGAAACTTCCGGTAAGATGCGGCCGACCCATTTGCTTTACCGGGATGTGGCCTATCCGCTCTCCGAAAAACCTCTTTTCATGGGCTGCGATCCTTACCCGGCCGGAAAAGGCATCTATGTTCAGGCGCAATCATCCAGCGTTTCCAAAAAGCATTGTACGGTTCATCGTGATGCGGACAGGATTATCTTAACGGATACCAGCAATCAAGGAACGTTCGTGAACGATCAAAGGGTCGACGGCAGCACGACACTGGAACTTGGCCAAATCGTTCGTCTGGGGACATCCGGAGAAACCTTCCGTCTCATTGCCTGTATGGAAACCCATGAAACGTAGAAAATTAAATGTATTCAGCTTATCTTTTATCGACTGCATCTGCTGCGGGTTAGGGGCAATCATTCTTTTGTTTGTCCTGGTAAACGCCAAGGGTGCCGTTCGTCGGAATGCCGTGACGTCGGATTTGCGTGCCGAGGCGAACAAGCTGGAAGAACAGGTTTTGGACGGTAAAAAAAATTTGGTTGAGGCCCGCAACGCCCTTTTTCAAACTCAGACCGAACTGGTGACGACCCGGGGACGATCCAGCGAAATTATAGATATACTGAATGAAGAAAAGGCAGAATTGGCGGATCGGGATAAAGAAACCCTGGCAACCAAAACACACACCAATAAACTGAAAGCCGATTTAAAATCTCTGGAAAAGGAACTCCGGCGATTAAAGGGCGGGGCAAAAACACAGGATGAGTTGGGGTCCGGGTTGCGCCCGTTTCCCGGGCATGGGGATCGACAGTATCTCACCGATTTGAAGATGGGCGGCAAACATATCTTTATTCTGGTAGACGTTTCCGCCAGCATGCTGGATGAAACCATTGTGGGGATTATTCGTCGGCGCAATTTAAATAATACCCAAAAATTAAGTGCCCCCAAATGGCGTCAGGTCGTAAAAACCATCGATTGGCTGATAACCCGGCTTCCACCGACCAGTAAATTTCAAATATACACATTTAACGACACTGCACGTCCTTTGATTGAAAAAACAAAAGGAGTCTGGCTGGATGCCGGTAAGGTTGACTCATTAACCCTTGCGGCAGACAGCATGCACCGGGTGGTTCCGGAGAAAGGAACCAGTTTGTTAAACGCATTCAAAGCCATAGGGGAGATGAAACCGGCTCCGGACAACATATTTTTACTTTCCGACAGTTTGCCGACCATGGGCAGCAGCAAGCCGTGGCAAACAAGAGTTTCCAGCAAAAAACGTGTCCGTTTATTTAATGAGGCGATCCCGAAATTGCCGGTCCGAGTTCCGGTGAACATTATCCTTTATCCCATGGAGGGGGATCCGCTGGCTGCGGATGCCTATTGGCGTCTGGCCAAGAAAACCAAAGGATCTTTTTTCTGTCCCTCGAGAAATTGGCCGTAAACGCAGTCCGAGACGACATGACCTTAAACGTCATTACTCCCTCAGTCCATTGGCTCTTTATGCATTATGAAAAACCGAAAACGGGACATAGAAATATTCAGCCTTTCCTTTCTTGATTGCATCTGCTGCGGTTTCGGCGCCATCATTTTGCTGTTTGTGCTGTCCAAATTTGCCGAACCGGTGGTCATTGAAAAAATCAAGGAAAATATGCAGACCCAAATCGTTCGCCTGGAAAACGAACTGTTTGAAATCCGGGGCGAAACCCAGATCTTAAATCGCGAGATGACGGCGAAAAAGGAGCAGTTGTCCCAAGAGAAGGAAAAGCTTGCCCGTCTCCAGGGCGATCTTTCTGACGTTGAAGGCCAATTCTCTGCGTCGAAAGACGACGCCGTGGTACAAAATATTATTGAGGGTAAACTGGCCCGGGCACGACAGGAGCTGACCGAAGAAATGAAGCAGCTTTTGAAAAGCCGACCTAAAAAGATTTCCCGTTCGGTGGGGGGCATCCCGGTGGACAGCGAGTATATCGTTTTTATCATCGACACCTCGGGCAGCATGCAGCGGAATGCCTGGCGCCTGGTACAGAAAAAAATGCGGGAGACTCTCGAAATCTATCCTGAAGTCAAAGGTATTCAGATAATGAACGATATGGGAAATTTCCTGTTTTCCCAGTATGCTGGAAAATGGATACCGGACACCCCCGCCCGCCGCAGGGCTATCATCTCAGCCCTCAGTTCCTGGAGCTCTTTCAGCAACAGCAGTCCGGTGGAAGGAATTACCGCAGCGATCAATAGGTTCTATTCAAAAAATAAAAAAATAAGCCTCTATGTGTTTGGTGACGAATTCAGTGGTGCAGCAATCCAGCCGGTCATCAATGAGGTGGACAGAATCAACAGGGCAACAAAAGACGGTGCTCGTCGCGTCCGGATCCATGCAGTAGGTTTTCCGGTGGTCATGGAAAAAACCAACCAACGAGGCAACACCGGGGAACGATTTGCTACCCTGATGCGCGTTTTATGCCAGAGAAACGGTGGTACTTTTGTCGGGCTGAACAGCACAAGACCTTAATGGATCAAAAGGAATTAAGGCAGGTTTTGATTACCAAAAATGATAAAATTCCAAACCTTTAGTTCGCGCCGTTTTTATTTTTCCGCTTCTTAAGAGAAAGCACTCTTTTGTGCAGCCT
Source organism: Desulfobacterales bacterium S5133MH16 (assembly GCA_001751005.1). Lineage (GTDB taxonomy): Bacteria > Desulfobacterota > Desulfobacteria > Desulfobacterales > UBA11574 > S5133MH16. The sequence continues at coordinate 5,996 of MAXL01000109.1, read as the reverse complement.
GATGGATTGCGGGGTAACCTCCACCACCTCGTCGTCTTTTATAAAATTTATGGCCCTTTCGAGGGTCATGGGTTGCACCGGCGAGCATACCGTGCTGTCATCTTTTCCGGCCGCGCGGATGTTTGTGAGCTTTTTCTCCTTGCTTGGATTTGCACTGATATCGACGGCCTTGTTGTGTTCGCCGATGATCATTCCCTCATAAACAGGTTCTCCGGGGACAATGAAAAGGCGGCCCCTGGGCTCGAGGTGGTAGAGGGCGTATGCAACAGAGTTCCCCTGCCGGTCTGACACAATCGAGCCGGTGAACCGGGTGGGAAAATCACCCCGAAACGCCTCGTACCCTTCAAAAAGGGTGTTCATGATTCCGGTCCCCTTTGTGTCCGTCAAAAATTCATCCCGGTAACCGATTAAAGAGCGTGATGGAATCGAAAATTCAGCCCTTACCCTTCCGGTGCCCTTATTGACAAGGTGTGTCAGCCTTCCCTTTCTTATGGAAAGCTTTTCGGTCACAACCCCGAAAAAATCCGCATCACAATCCACAAACAGTTTCTCAATGGGCTCGAGCATGGTTCCGATTGAATGTTTGTAAATCACCTTTGGACGGCCCACAGAAAGTTCAAACCCTTCCCGCCGCATGGTTTCGATGAGGATGGCCATCTGAAACTCACCTCTGCCCTTTACGATAAACCTTTCCCTGTCCTCGGTCTGTTCTAACCTGACGGCAACGTTTTTAAGGGTTTCCTTGATCAGCCGTTCGCGTATTTTGCTGGACTGTACGATTTTGCCTTCCTTCCCGCTCAAGGGAGAGGTGTTTATGGTAAATTCCATGGAGATGGTCGGCTCGTCTACGGTTATTCTCTTTAAGGGTTTTGGATACTCCCGGGTGCAGATCGTGTCACCGATTTTGACATCCTCGATTCCGGAGAGAACGACAATATCGCCGGGTTCCGCCGCATCAACCTCTTTCAGATTCATCCCGTCATATACCTGAAGCTTGGATATCTTGAGCGGGAGATGCTCCACTTTGTCGTTGATACAGACCATGGTGTCATGGAACTCGGCTTTTCCGTTAAAAATTCTTCCGATGGCAAGCCGTCCAAGATAATCTGAATATCCGAGATCAGACACCAGCATCTGAAACGGTTCTTCGGAGTCATATTCAGGGGCCGGTATCTCATTGAGGATGGTTTCAAAAAGAAGATGAAGGTCATCCCTTTTTTCGGCCAGGGTCTTTTTTGCAATGCCTTGGCGTCCGATGGCATACAGATATGGAAAATCGAGCTGTTCGTCGTCTGCATCGAGATCGATGAAAAGGTCATATATCTCATCGAGAATCTGTTCAGGACGTGCATCCTTTCTGTCGATCTTGTTGATCACCACAACAACCTTGATGCCTTTCTCAAAGGTTTTCTTCAGCACGAAACGGGTCTGGGGCAGCGGTCCTTCAGACGCATCCACGAGCAAAATCGCACCGTCCGCCATGGACAGTGCGCGCTCGACCTCTCCGCCGAAATCGGCATGTCCGGGCGTGTCGATGATGTTTATCTTTACCCCGTTCCATTTCACGGAGCAGTTTTTTGCAGCAATGGTTATTCCTCTTTCCTTTTCGAGGTCCATGCTGTCCATGATTCTCTCATCAACTTCAAGGCCCGGTCTGAAGAGTCCGCTCTGCCTGAACATGGCATCAACAAGGGTTGTCTTGCCGTGGTCAACATGCGCAATGATCGCGATGTTTCTTATTTTTTCATTTCTGATAATTTTTTTCACCAGCCCTTTGAGTCGTTCTTCACCGTTGTTCAGTTTTTTTGCTTCCTCAATGTTGCCAAGAATAATCAATATTTTCTTATCGAATAAGAACTTTATAAGTTAAAAATGTCCCTTAAATACACAGTGTCTTTTTCTCGTTTTTTTCTCTTTTTCGGCAAATTTGGCAAGGATTTTTCTGCCGTCCAATGTCACGCCTTTAAGGGATTTGAGGACTTTTTTTGCCACGCTTTTTTCAACATCAAAGAATGAAAACTCTCTTTTGAGTTCGATCCGGCCGAGTTTTCTTGATGATATGCCCGATTTGTCGCAGACCAGGCGGACGATGGCGCCTTCTTTGAGTTTGTCCAGGCGGCCGACATTCATGAAAAATCGCTGGGTATTGCCTGCGAGGCGGTATTCGGCTTTATCTGCCTTTGTTTGGCGTTTTTTGACTTTCACGTTTATGTCTTCGGCTCCGCGGTAGTAATCGAGAAAGCGGTTGAACTCGGCTGAGACGAATCGACGGATCAATTCTTCCTTACTGAGAGCGGAAAGGGTTTCAAACACCGGGGGAAGGTAATTATCGATTTCTTTTTTGTTGACCTCCGCGGAAAACAGTCGATCCACCATTGCGCAAAGCTGCTTCTCGCAAACGGCGCGGCCGCAGGGGATTTTTTTATACTCGAACCGAATGCCGCTTTGGGATTCCAGTTCTTTGATCCGTCGGACTTCCCGGGTGTTTACCAATACGATGGATACGCCTGATTTACCCGCCCGGGCCGTTCGACCGCTCCGATGGGTGTAACGTTCCGGTTCATCGGGAAGATTGTAATTGATAACGTGGGTGATGTCATCCACATCCAGACCCCGTGCGGCCACATCGGTGGCCACCAGCAGTTGGAGGGTCCGTTCCCTGAATTTTTTCATCACCTGGTTCCGTTGCATCTGGGACAGGTCGCCGTGCAGCGGTTCGGCATTGTAGCCGTCTTTCATCAGTTTGTCGGCCACCGTCTGGGTTTCCATGCGCGTGCGGCAGAAAATGAGGCCGAAGATATCGGGGATATAGTCGATCATCCGCTTGAGGGCCGCGTACCGATCTTTTTCTTTGACGACATAACAGGCGTGAGAGATGTTTTCAGCGGCTTTGTTGGGCGAGCCGGCGGTGATAGTTACAGGACGGGTCATATAGGTTTCGGCGATTTTCGCCGCGGCATCCGTCATGGTGGCTGAAAAAAGCCAGGTTCGCTTGTCGACGGGGGTCCGTTCCAGAATGTCGTCGATATCTTCCTGAAACCCCATGTTGAGCATTTCATCGGCTTCATCCAGGACCGCATAGGCCACCGTTCCCAATTTGATGGCCTTTCGGTTGATCAGATCCAACAGTCGGCCGGGCGTGGCCACGATGATCTGAGCACCTTTTTCTATCAGGGTGATCTGGTCCCGAATATCGGCCCCGCCGTAGACGGCGGCAATACGTGCGTTCGGGATGTGTCGGGCAAACAGTTTAAGGTCGCCGGTGATTTGAAGGCAGAGTTCCCGCGTGGGGCAGAGAATCAGCCCCTGGGGGTTTTGTGATTCAAAATCAACCAGCTGGATCAGGGGCAGGCCGAAGGCGGCGGTTTTCCCCGTGCCGGTCTGGGCCAGGCCGATGATATCGGTGTCGCCTGTTAGCATCCGGGGGATGGCCTTTTCCTGAATCCGGGTGGCATATTCAAATCCGAGTTGGTCAATGGCCCGGATGATTTCATGTTTTAATCCAAAAGAAGATAAATGCATAAATGTTTTCCTGATGGTGCCCGGGGTAAACCGTGGCCGGTCATGTCGCTTAAAACATACAAAAAGCCGCCTCGGCACGTTTGCCGGACGGCTTTGTTTCGTTTTCGAGATTGAATCCGGTGATATTGCCAAGCGACATTGCGATATCCGCCGGATTATTTTTAATATGGATGTCCAATATCGTTTGTTTTTAAATTAATCAATCTTTTTTATTGGTGCGAGTGGAATTAATCGAAAAGAACGATCGCAGTCCGGACGGCGGGAATCGTTCGAACGTTTGGGGTCGGACCACGGTAACCAACTATAATAAAAGTAAAAAAAGCCTAAAATAGGCCTTAAAATCGTCTTAAAAGACTCTTTTTGACCCCCAAAAGGACCATTTAAGACCTTATCTAACGCAAAATTTGAGCGTTTTATATATTATCTCAATATGTTGCTGTATCGCGCCCGACCCTCATTCACCACTTTATGGCTTGGCGCAATGGATGACCAGATTTTAATTGACCTGACAGCCACCAGATATGATATCCTAAATTCGGGTCATCTTTAAAGGAGTTGGTGATTTTCAAATGATTTATAACTGCATTTTGGTCAGATATACCGGTGAGTTCGGGGTAAAATCCACCCAGTCGCAGGAGTATATAGAAGATCTTATTCATAATAACATCAAGCGGGCATTAACGGCCTCAGAAGAGCCGGATCTTCTCGACCGCATCAGGTTTTTTACCCGTCAAGGTCGTCTTTATATCTATTTTGAAAAGCAACAAGACACGGATGTCGATTTATTAATTGCAGTTGTCGGACGAACATTTGGGATCTCTTCCATTTCACCCTGTTTTCGCACCTCAGTTCGCGATAAAACCGCTGTTGCCTCGGTAGCGGCCAAGCTGATGGTGGCACACGGAATCGGTCCCGGCAGTTTCAAAATCGCAGTGCGCGCAATAAAGAATCCGAAATTAGATATTCCCTCTCTAAAACAAGACATCACCAGTTTATGTAATAAGATAGCTCTAAACAACGGGTCGCAAAAAGGATTCTCAAGGCCTCGTTTCAAAAAAGGGCCAAAATGGAAAATGGGCCCTTGGGGCGGCGAAATTGAGAGCAAGCCGGAGATAGAGGTTTATAAGGATCACGCTTTCATATCGGCAGAGCGGATTAAATCCCCCGGAGGCTTTCCGCTGGGTTTGGAAAATCAACTGGTCGCACTGGTTAGCGGCGGTTTGGATTCGCCGATCGCGGCCTGGCTGGCAATGCGGCGCGGCGCTGTTCCGGTTTTTGTTGTCATGGATCCTGATAATGACAGCAAAGGCTCCAAAGCAAATGCCTCTGCTGTAAGAGAAAAAGCGCTGGAAAACATTAAGATTTTGGTTGAATATACAAAAGGGGCCCTCAAAGCGCCGACCGTCTATGTTGCTTCATATCAATCTGTGCTGGATACGTTTATTCAACACGGGTCCCAAAAAGGCATCACTTGTCTGCTTTGCAAGCGTTTTATGTATCGAGTGGCCGAACAGATCTGCTTTCTTCATGACTGCCAAGGTATCGTGACCGGGGAAATACTCGGCGAACAGGCCAGCCAAACAGCCAGGAACCTCAGAGTGCTCGACAGTGCCGTAATGATGCCGGTGCATCGACCCCTCTTCGGGTTTGATAAGGATGAAGTCGTCACCCTGGCCAGCCGCATAGGAACGATGCCAATCGCCACCATCGCATCAGTTCCATGCAAAGGGGTGCCAAACCGCCCCACCATTCGCGGGGAAGTGTTCGAAGTTGAAAAAGTAGAAGAGAAAATTGACATAACAAAATATCTTGAACAATGCTTGAGCGGCCTAGAGAAGGTATCCTAATAATATTGCACACAACCTTTTAAAGAGTATTGGCTTATTTCAAATAGGGAGACCGTTTGAACCGTTTTAACCGGAGCACGGAATACAGATGCGTTTGCCGTTTTCTCCGCAGACCATCTTTGTTGACATTGTCATTTCGCCGCATTTAGCACAGGCTTCTGAGCGTGCCAGGGACGCATACGGCGGCATCACAATATCTACTTCTTTTGTGGAGAAAACATCGCTGAAGGGTTTTGAAAGAAGATCTCTTGCTTTGAGTATCTTTTGACGCCATTTTTCTCCTTCGCTTGCCGTGTCTGAAGAAATGGCTTCATCAAGCCGGCTGAATTCTTCTCTGAATTCACCACCATATCGATAATATTTATTGCGAGAAAACCGGAAGGCCCTTTTGCGTGAGCGGTTAAGGATTGTATATGCGTTTTTCCCGTAATCCTTGAGAATAAGGTTGCCTTTACCTGTTGAGGTGCCCAGCAGTACCTGTAGAGCGTCAACCGCACAAGAATCGTTCTCACTGATGACAACCACCTCCTCGTCCTTTGACCGCTTGAGTTTAAGAATGTTTATTGCTTCTTTTGCAACCAGGTAACCGTAAACAAGGCCCGGACAAAGATGACCGTGGAATTCGAT
>MAXL01000108.1 GCA_001751005.1 Desulfobacterales bacterium S5133MH16 | reverse complement strand
CCTATAGTATGAGACCTTTGCAAAACGCCCCCTTTTGCCCAATTCCGGCGCCTGCCCCGTGGAATGCGTAGCCTATTCCTCTGGGGTCAGGCTCAAACAAGGGAAGGTTCAAGCACGGGAATCGATGCCGGTGTTTCTGTTAAGACGTCAGTGGGTGCAAACATATCCAATTTCGGATATTTTTTCCATTGATACCATTCTTCAGGAAATTTGTATATATAATGTTCCATAAATTTCAGCACGACCTCCCCGGTGGACATATCCATGGAGCGCTGATACTGTTTTGTCATTTCTTCCCAAGAAGTTGTAATAAATTTATATCGACGCCAAGAATCCCTGTGCATAGCCCCGAAAACAATAGCGGCTTTACATCTTTTTGATAAAATATTTATTGTTTTGTCCATATAAATATGCTTGCCCAGAAAATTTATTTTATTATTACGACAGGGCCTCCATTTATCTATCTCGTCACATTGGGTTATCACAACCCGGTTTTCTTTTAGATTGTCAAAAATCGCTTTCATGATATTTGGGGTCTTGTCCGGGTCAATAAATCTGGCTGAAACTTCGCCGGCTCGTTGATTTGATATTTCCCGAAGCCGGTTTGTTGAAAATTTTACCACAATTGTTACCGGGTAATTATTTAAAGCCAGATAACCCGGAATGAATTCGACCCCCCCAAGATGTCCGGTGATTAAAAGAACACCCTTGCCTTTGCCAAGTGCTTGATTTATAGAGGTTATACCTTTATTTTCTATGTGTGTTCGAAAAAAGGCTTTCCATGTTTCAGTAGTGGAATAGGCATTAAAAAATTTTTCGTAGTAATGAAATAATATGCCTCGAAAAACGGCTCTTGTAATAGGTTTTATTTCGGATTCGTAGTCACGACCTGTAAAAACTGTTTTAACAGCCTTTTTGATTTTCCGTTTTTCTTTTCTGTTAAAGAAAAAATATAATTTACCCAAAATACTCATGTAAAAGAGGGTGATTCTCCACCCCAGCATCCTGCACATAAAAATGTTAAATCGCCTTTGCAGAAAAGAACTTAAATTAATCTTCATGAGAATACCTCCTTTGTGGTCTTGGAATTTTTCTCCGCCTACTGAGCTTTAAATTTAGGAAATAATTGATAACATCAAGATGAAATTTGAGGAGCGACGCGGAACCAACGGGTGAATGAACGTATTTTTCTTTACGAAATATCCGAATTGAACGTATGATGAACTTGTCCTGTTTGCGTTTAACCTTTATATGCAGTGCGATGTCTATCAATCCATTGACTTATGTGTTTATATTTCTACAAAAAACGTGCCAGAACCTGCCTGACTTATGAGTTCGATGTATTGAAAAAAGCGGTTATCACATAGGTTTTATTTAAGAATTTATTAAAAAACCTTGTTTAAAGGGAGGTTACATTAATATGAAATTATATAACAAATTTTGTTATATAACTTCATAATTTTAATAAACGAGGTGCATTCGTGGAGAAGGAGATAGCAGATATGCACAGAAAAATGTGCATGATGCACATTTTTCTGTGCATCTTCTTATTATACAGTCTTTGATTGACCCGGATACAATTTTATGATGATATATTTTTTAATGATTTAAAACTGAATTAACCATAACATAATAACAACTTATCATAGTCTGTCTTAGAGGGTCCCCATAAACCATGGCATAAAGTTTGCTTGTTTCGGGATTGTTTTCAATTTCCCGATATTTTTACCCGCTTTATAACTGGGTGAGAGAAAATGGATGGAGAAAGAGCGAATTGGATATGAAAAAAAATCATACGATTCTTGTTGTTGATGATGAAAATGGCGTTCGTCAGTCGTTCAACATGGTCTTAAAGGATGATTATAATGTGCTTCTGGCAGGTACAGGGCAGGAAGCTATTGATATTTTTATAAAAAATAAAGTCGATCTGATTTTGCTCGATATCCTTTTGCCGGATGCCGGAGGTCTTGACCTTCTTGAGAAATTCAAGGAAGCAGATCCTAATACGGAAATAATCATGGTAACCGCTGTTAATGAAGTTCAAACGGCGGTAAAGGCGATTAAACTGGGAGCTTATGAATATATCATTAAACCGTTTGTGGTGGATGATGTCTTAACTGTAATCAAGCGGGCCATGGAAAAACGAAGCCTTGTAAGAAAGGTTGCCTATCTAAAGGATGAACTTGAACGGTATTGTCCCTTTGAAAAGATGGTTGGCAAAGATGAAAATATGAGAAAAATCTTTGAATTAATATCGATTGTTTCTCAAAGTGATGGTACAGCTCTTATACAGGGGGAGAGCGGTACGGGCAAGGAACTGGTTGCCAGAGCCATTCATAACCGGGGATTGAGACATAAGGAGCCGTTTGTGGTGATTAATTGTTCTGCCATACCGGCGACCCTGATGGAGAGTAAAATCTTCGGTCACAACAGGGGGGCGTTTACCGGGGCCACCCACACCAGTATCGGCAAGCTTGAAATTGCAGATAAAGGAACTGTCTTTTTGGATGATATCGATTCTCTGGATATCAACATGCAGGCTAAGCTTCTACGAATTATCCAGGAAAAAGAATTCGAAAGACTCGGCAGCACCAAAGTTATCAAGGTTGATGTCAGGTTCGTGGCATCTTCGAATAAAGACCTCAACGACTTGATTTTACAGGAAGGATTTCGTGAAGATCTCTATTATAGGCTGGCTGTTTTTCCCATTGAGCTCCCCCCCTTAAGAGAAAGAAAAGGTGATATTCCACTTCTGTTGAACCACTTTTTGGAGTTAAATTCCATGAATACCGGAAAACCTCCCAAAATATTTTCCGAAGAGGCAGTTAACATATTGACAGAATATGATTGGCCGGGAAATGTCAGAGAGCTTCAGAACCTGGTAGAAAGATTGTTTGCCATTACAAAAGGTTCTGTAATTCATCTTAAAGATATTTCCACTTTTAACATTGGCAAAAGGGAAATTAAGGATATGACCCTTAAACAAGCCGTGAGTGTATTTGAGAAAAATTACATCTCCGAAGTTCTTGAAAGCGTTGACGGCAATAGAAAAAAAGCGGCGGAACGACTCGGAATACATCGCAACACGCTTTTGTCCAAAACCATCGAGTTGGGTCTGAATACGAACAAATAAACATATCGTAAATTCTATAAAAAAAACCTCCTCTGTTTCACATCTTTTTTTTTATTTATCCTTGACATGGATTTACAAAATGTTTATAGGACTCCTTTCAAATGTGATTTTTCTGATTTTTATTTTCAACTGGAACAGGCTTATCTCCAATTGGAACAGTCGATTAACTAACCGACATTGATAGGCGATTTTACTATCATCGACTTACCATCGACTCAATAGAATTGGAAATTCGGAGCGGTCCTGAATATGAGGCTAAATAATCTGCTGGCGCAAAGAAAAACCGCAATTATAAAAAACTGGTTTACCTTAGCAGTTGAAACTTATCCCCCCGATACCGCATCATTTCTAAAAAGGCAGAAAGATCCTTTTGCCAACCCTGTTGGAAAAACTATTTCCAGGGGATTGGAAGCATTATTTAATGAACTCCTTCTTAAGGAGATGGACCATGAAACCATAATTTCCTTCCTCGATCCTATCATCAGGATCAGAGCTATTCAGAACTTCTCCCCTTCGCAAGCCGTAAGTTTCATCTTTCTGTTAAAAAAGACCATTAGAGAAAATATAAAAAAGGGAATTTCCGAAGAACAGCTTTTTAACGAACTGCTGTTGTTCGAGTCAAAAATTGATCAATTGGCCATGATTGCGTTTAACCTTTATATGCAATGCAAGGAAAAGATTTACGACCTCAAAGCCAATGAGATGAGAAACTCAACTTATAAGGCTTTTAAGAGGGCGGGTTTGGTTAGAGAGATGCCGGTGGATGAACCGGACATTAAACCTAATATTAATGCGTAAGTAGGCTTCAAAGGATATATAAGTTTTTTGCAAAATCATTTTTAAAAAAGCTGCGTGAAACGATTTTGGATAAACGTTATATGTTGTTATGAGGCTATTGAGTGAGGTAATGGTATAATGAATATTAGTTACATGTATTCCCTCATAGCGGTTATCGTCTTATTTCTACTTGCCTATGTGGGCGCTATGTTGCCGGGGGGCGAGGTATTTTTTGGTATTATCATACCTTATCTGGCTTTAATTATTTTTATCTTGGGATTTATAAACCGCGTCGTAGACTGGGCCCGTTCACCGGTTCCTTTTCGTATCCCAACAACCTGCGGTCAGGAAAAATCTTTGCCCTGGATCAAGCCCAACAGCATTGACAACCCCACGACGACCGGCGGCGTTATTATCCGGATGTTTCTGGAGGTCGTTTTTTTCCGGTCATTATTCAGAAATACAAAAATGGCGTTACAAGAGGGCGATAAGCTTTCCTATGAATGGGAAAAGTGGCTGTGGCTCTTTTCGCTGGCATTTCACTGGACCTTTTTTGTCGTAATATTCAGACATCTTCGATTCTTTACGGAACCGGTGCCGGCTTTAGTGGAATTGGTGGCAAAATTGGATGGATTCCTTCAGATCGGCCTGCCGGAACTTAGGATTTCGGGCGTGGTCTTGCTGGGCGCTTTAATGTTCTTGTTCTTAAGAAGAATATATATTCCGCAGATGAGATTTATTTCACTGGCTTCAGACTATTTCCCCCTGTTTTTGATTATTGGCATTGCGTTTACCGGAATCTTGATGCGTTATTTTACAAAGGTGGATATCGTGGGTGTAAAAGAGTTTACCATGAACCTTGTAACCTTTAAACCCCATATTACCGAAGGAATCGGCAGTATTTTTTATGTACATCTATTTTTTGTCAGTGTTCTTTTAGCATATTTTCCCTTCAGCAAACTCATGCATCTGGGGGGAATTTTTATGAGCCCCACCAGAAACATGGTCAACAACAACCGTTTTAAAAGGCATATCAATCCATGGAATTACCCTGTCGAAGTCCACACATATGAACAGTATGAAGACGAGTTCAGGGAAAAAATGGTCGGAGTAGGATTGCCAGTGGTAAAACCGTTAGCGGCGAAAACGCCGGAGGAACCAGAGGAAAAGGAGTAAGTAATGTCAGAACTTCCAAGTCCGGATGAATTTCTATCAAAAATAGACCATAAACCTTCCCCTACAGGATGGATGGATACACCTGTTGAAATCAGGAGAGGCATCGCATGCCATGCTGCTAAGCCTGACAGGCTTGAATATGTAGGTTTTCCCAATCCAAGAGAGTGGAGCTGCTTTGATGAAGACTGGCAGCTTCCCGAAAACTGGCAGGAAATACTTCACAAAGGCTTTAAGGAGCGGCTCGACAGATTTCGTTCCGTGAAAATCTTTATGGACATTTGTGTGCGTTGCGGCGCCTGTGCTGACAAATGCCATTTTTTTATCGGGTCCGGCGATCCCAAAAACATGCCGGTTGTGCGGGCCGAATTGCTTCGTTCGGTCTATAGAAACGATTTCACCACCGCCGGTAAAATTCTCGGATTATTCGGAAAGAAAGCCAAAAAAGCTTACGGTGCCAGAGAACTGACCCTGGAGGTGTTAAAAGAATGGTGGTATTACTTTTTTCAATGTACGGAATGCCGTCGCTGCTCGGTTTTCTGCCCGTACGGCATTGATACGGCAGAGATTACCATTTTCGGCCGGGAATTATTAAATCTCATCGGCCTGAATATCGACTGGGTTGCAGCCCCGGTTGCATTTTGTTACAGAACAGGAAATCATCTTGGAATTCAGCCCCATGCCTACAAGGATATGATGGATTTCTTTACCGATGAAATCGAAGAAGTTTGCGGAGTCCGGGTAAAACCCCATTTCATGAAAAAGAAGGCCGATATCCTTTTTATTACCCCGTCCGGTGATGTTTTTGCCGACCCCGGAACATTTACCTGTATGGGATACATGATGCTGTTCCACTTTTTACAGGAGAAATATGGTCTTGAAATCACCTGGAGCACTTACGCTTCCGAAGGCGGAAATTTTGGTTTTTTTACGTCACATGAGATGATGAAACGACTGAATGCAAAAATGTATGCGGAAGCCAAACGACTGGGCGTGAAATGGATTCTGGGCGGAGAGTGCGGTCACATGTGGCGGGTGGTACACCAGTATATGGATACCATGAACGGTCCTGCCGATTTTTTGGAAGAACCGATTAATCCCATTACCGGCACCAAATTCGAAAACGCCAAATCCACCAAGATGGTACATATTTGTGAGTTTGTCGCCGACCTTATCAAACACGGAAAGCTTGATCTGGATCCCTCCAGAAACGACCACCTGAAGGTCACCTATCATGACTCATGTAACCCTGCAAGGGGCATGGGACTGCTGGAAGAACCTCGTTATGTCATCAAAAACGTATGTAATCATTTTTACGAAATGCCTGCCAACACCATCCGGGAACAGACGTTTTGTTGCGGCAGCGGGGCGGGTCTCAATGCCGGAGAAAACATGGAGCTGAGGATGCAGGGCGCTCTGCCCAGAATCAATGCAGCCAAATATGTTCACGAAAAACATGGTGTGAATATGCTGTCCTGTGTCTGCGCCATTGACAGAGCGGCGTTTCCCACGGCGTTGGAGTACTGGCTTCCCGAAGTTGATAACTGCGGTGTTCACGAGCTGGTGGCCAATGCCCTGATTCTGCCCGGAGAAAAAAAGCGAACGGTAGATCTGCGCAACGAACCGTTGCCGGGAATGGAGGATGAGGATGACGAATAATAAAAAGATATATGATAAAGGAATGGTTATTATAGGTCTTTGCATCTTTGTAGTAGTGATAACGTTTCCTTTCTGGTTCAACCTCGGAAATGCCGCCCCGGCGCCAGAACCCAAAATTGCTGACAAAGCCAAAGCCGCCAAAGAGTGTGTCATGCCCAAAGCATACATGAAGGTGGAACATATGCAGATTCTTAATGAATGGAGGGATACGGTTGTACGAGACGCCAAAAGGATCTTTGTAAACAGCAGTGGAAAGGAATTTAATATGAGCCTTACCAGTACCTGTTTGGATTGTCACACGGAAAAGGCTGAATTTTGTGACAAATGCCACGATTATGCTTCGGTAAGCCCCTACTGCTGGGAGTGCCACATCGATCCAAAGGAGACCAAGTGATGAAAAGCAGCAGAAGAAAATTTTTGAAAATAGCCGGAGTTTCAGCGCTCGGTTTAGGGGTCAGGCCGGTACTCGACGTACTGGCCTCGTCCGCTGAACATGAGGCAACATCCAAGCCCGAAATCAAGAAAGGCAAAGATGCCCTGACGGCCAAAAGATGGGCCATGGTTGTAGACACCCGCAAAATCGAATCCCAAGAAGACGTCAAGCCCATGATTGAGGCCTGCCATAAAATCCATAATGTTCCTGATTTTGAAAATAAAAATCATGAGATCAAGTGGATCTGGTTGGAAGAGTTTAAACATGAATTTCCCACCCAGGAACATGAATTTGTAGATGAAAGGCTCAGGGAGTTACCTTTTTTAACACTTTGCAATCATTGTGAAAATGCTGCCTGCGTTCGGGTTTGTCCCACAAAGGCAACGTTTAAACGCGAAGACGGAATTGTGCTCATGGATTTTCATCGATGCATCGGCTGCAGATTCTGCATGGCCGCCTGTCCCTATGGATCCAGAAGTTTCAATTTCAGGGACCCGCGCCCCTTTATCAAGGAGCAGAATCCTGAGTTTCCCACCCGATCAAAAGGGGTTGTTGAAAAGTGCAATTTCTGTGCGGAAAGACTGGCGGTGGGGAAATTGCCGGCCTGTGTAGAGGTATCCAACGGTGTGCTGACCTTCGGCGATCTGGATGATCCTGAATCGGAAGTCAGAGAAATATTAAGAACCAATTACACAATTCGTCGCAAACCGGCCCTGGGTGCTGGGCCATCAATTTTCTATATTGTATGAGGTGGATATGCTTGAAAAGGCGTTAACAGGAAGCAAGAGATACTATGGATGGATGGCGGCGCTCCTTGCCGTTATCAGCGTTGGTTTTGTCTGTTATCTTTGGCAGTTTCGTTTCGGTCTGGGAATTACGGGCATGAGCAGGGACGTATCCTGGGGATTTTATATCGCCCAGTTCACTTTCCTTGTCGGTGTGGCTGCCTCAGCGGTAATGGTGGTTCTCCCTTACTATCTGCATAACTATAAAGCGTTTGGCAGGATTACCATTCTGGGAGAATTTCTAGCGGTCTCTTCGGTGACCATGTGTATCCTGTTTATTTTCGTGGATCTGGGCCAGCCCATACGGGTTATGAATGTGCTTTTGCATCCCACACCCAATTCGATTCTTTTCTGGGATATGATTGTGCTAAACGGGTACCTTTTACTGAACATTGTTATCGCCTATAAGGTACTGGAAGCAGAGCGCAACAATGTTGCCCCGGCCAAATGGTTAAAACCTTTTATTTATATTTCAATCCCATGGGCAGTCAGTATCCATACGGTAACGGCATTTCTTTACTGCGGTCTTCCGGGCAGGGGGTTCTGGCTGACCGCCATTTTGGCGCCCCGCTTTCTTTCTTCGGCGTTTGCCGCGGGTCCGGCGCTTTTGATCCTGTTGTGCATGATCGTCAGAAAATTTACCAAGTTTGATCCGGGCAAGGAACAGATCCAGTCACTTGCCAAAGTCGTGGCATATGCCATCAGCGTCAATGTCTTCTTCTTTTTATGTGAAGTTTTTGTGGTATTTTACAGCCAGATACCGGAACATATGGACCATCTAACGTACCTGTTTGTGGGATTGCACGGAAAGGGTGTTTTAGTGCCCTGGATGTGGGCTTCCATGATACTGATGGTGGTGTCGATTATCCTGCTGGTCAATCCGGTAACCCGCAAAAACGAGACCGTTCTGGTTGCAGCCTGCATCACCGTGTTTATCGGAACCTGGATAGACAAGGGCCTGGGAATGATATCCGGCGGGTTTGTACCCAACCCGTTGCATCATGTAACTGAATATGTCCCCACAGTACCTGAAATTCTTATTTCCCTTGCCATATGGGCCATAGGCTTTCTGGTATTGACTGTCCTGTACAAAATCGGCGTAACCATCAAAGAAGAAATTGCAGGATTAGCATAAACTGTCTTTGACAGTTTTTCAGAGGGGTTCATCCGCAGGGTGAACCCCTTTTTTCTTGACAATTCCTCACTGACTATTATAAAGGCTATTTCAACATTGCGTAATAAGAAATTGCGTTTTTAGTGTAACCCCCCTTTTAAAGTTATTTGTAAAAAAATAAAAAAAGCCAGGAAGGCTCAAATGGATTGAAATCCGGCAGGCATTCCCGGCTTTTTTGTTTACGGGTGAAAAAATGCATATATCCGAGGGAGTATTATCCGCACCGGTGCTTGTCACGGG
>MAXL01000107.1 GCA_001751005.1 Desulfobacterales bacterium S5133MH16 | reverse complement strand
TGTGTTCTTACATTTCCTATTGACTTGACCACTTTAATTGACTATTATATTTTTGTCAAAAGGAGGTGATTATATGCAAACCATGGGAATAAGTTACTTTAAGACACATGCATTGAAAATTCTTGATCAGGTTGCGAAAAAACAAGAAATTATTGTTATCACAAAACGTGGTAAGCCACTGGCGCAAATAATTCCATATCAAAATTCTATTTCGAATCACACATCAGGCAAGCTTGCGGATGCTCTTGTTTTCGAAAATGATATTGTTTCACCCTTGGGTGAGGAAATGTGGGATGCATCCAAATGAAATATATGCTCGATACACATACCTGGATTTGGTGGCACATGAATCCCAAAAAGCTATCCCAGAAGGTCAAAAGAATAGTCGGAAATACGAATAGATATGATGAACTTCTTTTGTCTGCGATTTCTCCATGGGAATTCAGTAAACTCATTGAAAAAAAGAAAATTGGTATTTCTTGCGACCCTGAGAATTGGATAAATAGTGCTCTTGATATGCCAAAATTCAGGTTAGTGCCTCTCTCTCCTGTTTTAGCATACCGTTCAACGGTGCTGCCTCAGCCTTTCCATAATGATCCGGCTGACCAGATTATTGTAGCAACAGCACGGGAGGAAAATGCAACAATACTGACAAAAGATGAAAGAATTCTTACCTATAAAAATGTTCGAAGTCTTTGGTGATTACAGAAGTCAAAGGCAGAACAAATCGGTGGAAAAGGACTGGGCTGATCTCGCGGCTTTAAGAAAAGAGTTGAAAAATCAAGAAAAATATTTGCCACAAAGACACTAAGGCACAAAGGATATATTAATTATTCTTTCTTCGTGCCTTGGTGCCTTAGTGGCAGAATGGAAAAAGTTTTGCCACAAAAAACACAAAATTTACAACTAAGGAACTAAGGAAATCGAGTATGTTCCAGAAACACAGTGAAAGTGGATACACTCTTGCCATTCCGGGAATCTCGCAGAAGACGCTAGTATACGGGGAAAGGACTTTGATGACCGAGTTCTTGCTGAAAAAAGGCAGTCGGTTACCTAAACATTCCCACCCCCATGAACAGACTGGTTACCTCGTAAATGGCCGAATTCGTCTTTCAATTGGCTCGGAAGAATACGACGTGATGCCTGGCGATAGTTGGTGTATTCCGAGTGGTGTTGAACATGGTGCGGAAATCCTTGAAGACTCGGTGGGTATTGAAGTGTTTTCCCCCGTAAGAGAGGATTATTTGCCGAAGGGAAAAGATCAACAATAAGTAGCCCAACACCTATATGGCCTTAGCTTGTGGTGAACAAAGGGGGACGGGGTTGAATTTAGGTGTTTCTTTTTTCATTTGTCCGGGTCGTTTCAACTGTAGAGTACTATCTGTCTGATTAATGGCACCCAACGCGGTTGCACCGGATCGCATGGGGATTCGCGGAGTTAAACTTAATCTATACCGAACGACTGGAGGATACCCACATGTCATCGAAGAAGACGCGCACTGAGTCCGACAGGCTGGATCATATCATAGCCGAGGTTCGGCATGACCGAGAGCGTCGGGAGAAGACCTATCGGGGGCGAGCGCTCAAGATGTTTCCGTGGATCTGTGCGCGGTGCGGGCGCGAATTTTCAGGCAAAAAAGTTCGAGAACTCACGGTCCATCATAAGGATCACAACCACGATAACAATCCGCCGGACGGCAGCAACTGGGAGTTGCTGTGTATCTACTGTCACGACAATGAGCATTCGCGGGATCAGGTTGCGGAATGGTATGACGAAACAACGCCGGCCGGCGGGCAAGAGCCGCGTTCCGGCAACAGGCCGTTCGCAAGCCTGAAGGATTTGCTGAAGGACAAAAAGTCGTAAAGGGATTGCAAAATAAGGATCATCTCCAAAAGCGTTGGTGATTCTAAAAGGAGTCAAGGATTCAAGTGAAATACTGAAAAATTATAACGAACTAAAAATATGGCAAAATCCTTTGTATGTTTGCATTTTTGAAAAAATATTGACAGGCTATTTCTCAAACACGTATGATGGCCACCCAGTTTAAATAAAGTGAGGTATTGTGAATGATGGAAACCAAGGGTTTTGACAAGCTTTTTGCACCAGATGTTTTGAAACAGCTATTTCCGGAAGACCGATCAGACCAATTTTTTGATGCCCTTTACGGAGATGTCGAAGAAGGTGCTTACGACATCAGTCTCGAATTCATCGGCTCTCGGGGAAACCGGCTTGAGTTTATGCTGCGTCTGACCCAGCGACCCGGAAAATGTATCACCTGCAGTCTTACCTATGGCCTGCCCGAAGTCTTTACCCGTCATCCGATCATCAACATCAAAGGTCTGGTTCAAAACATCGAAGCACTCCTTGACGGCAGGGGCCGGTGCGTTGACTGGCAGCTTGGGCCCACCCAGGAAGTCTCAAACGACGTCCACATCATTCCCCTTGGCATTGCTCTGAAAAGTTAGTCCGGTTCAGTCGGTGTGGTGAATAAAATGTTTTCTTTAAAAGATATTATCGATATTGCCGTACAGATTGAACAAAACGGCGAACGTGTCTATAGAAATGCAGCTGGTAAAATTGAAGATCCTTCGCTGCGCTTCCTGCTGCAATGGCCGGCCGATGAAGAAACTCAGTATGGCCAGGTTAATAACTGATTGAAATCATATAGATTTGAAAATGTCATTTTTCAATCTATCTTGCTTTTGCACTTTTTTATATGCAAGGATGCACAATTTTTTGTGCATTATAAAATACTAAATTTCACTTATCAGAAGATATATCTGAATTTTTTAGGACGAGATTCGAATTCTGAATCAGCTTTGAATGACGGTATTGTTCAGTTTAAGAATTCTGGAAACTTCTTTCTGTATTTTTCTGTAATTTACAATATATATTGAACATAGCAAAATTTAATCTTTAAAAACTCGCCCATATAGTCAATACACAGAATTTCAAAATATCGTGCTACACAAAATTTATTCTGCTTACTAGCTAGTTATACTTTTTGAGAAAGAAGAATTGCTGTGGCAAAACATATCGGGATCGTAGCATGTAGTGCAGAAGGAGCAGCCCTCTGTTATCGAACTATATGTGCAGAAGCTCCGTTTCAAATGGGTGAACACATGCACCCCGAAATAAGCATGCATACTCATCCACTTGGGGAATACATGGTGCATATACGTGCCGGGAACTGGAAAGACGTTGCTGAACTCATGTTGTCATCGGCTAACAAAGT
>MAXL01000106.1 GCA_001751005.1 Desulfobacterales bacterium S5133MH16 | reverse complement strand
TTCACCTGGCTGCAAATACAGGGGTAGGTCCATCTGTAGAGAATCCTCGTAAGGACATGGAAGCCAATGTAATCGGTATGTTCAATATGCTTGAAGCCGCGCGACAAAATAATGTCAAACGATTTATTTTCGCTTCCAGTGGAGCACCAATCGGTGAATGTGAGCCTCCCATACATGAGGAGCTTGCACCTCATCCGGTTTCACCATACGGCGCAAGCAAATTGGCCGGAGAAGGATATTGCTCGGCGTATTATCGAACCTATGGTATAGAAACCGTCGCATTGCGTTTCGGCAATGTATATGGCCCTTTATCGGCCGGTAAAAACAGTGTAATTGCCAAATTCACAAAACAGGCACTTAATGGGGAAACACTGGAAATATATGGCGACGGCGAACAGACCCGTGACTTTATTTATATTGACGACCTGATACAAGCCATAAGGAAGGCAGTTAACCTGATTTCACACAATCCACATGACACGTATTTTACAACACCTTGGGGTGAAACCTTCCAGATTGCGACAAATACTGAAACTACTATTCAAGAAGTGACAAACAAGCTCTTATTTATATTATCAGAATTTGGTTATAAAAAAATTAAAGTTGAGCACAGGGGAAATAGGACAGGTGATGTCAGGAGAAATTTCTCAGATACAAGTAAAGCTAAGAAAATATTGGGCTGGGAAGTAAAGACGAAATTAGATCAAGGTTTAAAACAAACCATAGAATGGTTCATTGGAAAAAACGGGTAACATCTTAACGCGCTGTTACCCAAAAGCGATTTTGTGGTATTTCGCGACAATAGGGCTCGGTAAAAAATAAAATGCTATTCCGTTATATTTGTCGGAAGTGGGACTTTAGTCCAACATAGTCACTACATCCCTCAAAAGGCGGGACTAAAGTCCCACTTCCGTTTCACATAATGAAGATGCCAAGAAGTACAATTTATTTTTTGCCGGGCCCATATCGTGGCATAGTGCGAACTTAAATTGTCAAACGGAAGATGAAAGAGTATGAGAGGTTAAAGCGAGATATTTATAGTTCTGATTTTCACATCCCCTAAGCTTCTCATTCTGGTCGATGGGAGAAATCTGTATCTCCAGCGATAAGATTTCTCTTCTTCCTTCGAGGGAAGCGAAGACCCGGAATGACAGATGTAATTGCACCAACTCTATCAAGAAGGCTGAAGTAGAATGGTAAGCAGAAAAAAGATGGAGGAATAATTTGATTAATGAGTTGAAAAACATCCGCTGGCGGCAGCGGTTTCAGAATCTGGATCGTGCCTTCGGGCAATTGCAGCGGGGTCTGGCCATTAAGGCCCCCAGTGATATTGAAATTCAGGGCATTATCCAAAGCTTTGAGTTTACCTTTGAGCTTTCATGGAAAACCATTAAGGATTATCTCGAATCGCAAGGGGTTGTCTGCCGGTTTCCCCGGGAAGCAATTAAGCAGGCCTTTCATTATCAGCTGCTCGCGGATGGTGAGGTGTGGTTGGATATGCTTGGCAAAAGGAACCAGCTTGCCCATACGTATGATGAGAAGATCGCTTTGGAGGCATATAAATTGATCACGGAACAGTATGCTCCGCAGATTGAATTACTGGTTGATTGGTTCAGGAAAAGCGATGGTGAAACAGGAGATTGATTTACCGACAGAGGTGATGTCGCGGTTAAGCGGAATTTTTTCATCCTACCCGGAGATTGAAAAGGTTACGGTTTTCGGTTCCAGGGTTCTGGGCAATGCCAAGCCGGGCTCGGATGTGGATCTGGCCTTTGGTGGTAAAGATGTAACCTTGCGGCTGGTCAGCACTGTGCAGAATTATCTGGAGGAAGAGACCACGCTGCCATATTTTTTTGATTGTGTTTATTTTGAATCTGTTGAAAATGGAGATTTACGCAAACATATTCTGAGGTATGGCAAGATCCTTTATGAAAAAAGTCTCTTCACCGGCAAAGAGTAAAATTTCCACATCCCTACACCAGCCTGAAAACAGAAAACTGGAATTTAAGAGGGAATTTCCTGCCGATTATTTTTAAAATCGACGAGCTATGTCGGCATGTAGTCGACTTTTTACAAAAAGAATCCTGATTATAACGGATTTGGGGGAGGAGGCTTTTTATACGGATAATCAGGCTCGTTTATCATATCGATTTGAAATATCAATCATTATCTTGTTAATGCAGAAAGCATATAATATCAACAAGTTGAACAAAAAAGCTACGAAATGTGAAGCAAAATCGGACCCCTGAATGGCCTTGAAAATATTCTATGTAAATTCAAATAGTTATACAAATTCCCCCATATCAGTTATAATCAGCAGAATAGCTGTTCCGAAAACAGTATTAAGTCATGTGGAATGCACTATAATAAAATAGCAACGAGGTTAAGAATGCCGGAACAAAAAAATAAGGAATATATTTCTGACAATGAATCAATATGACATAGTCATTGAACCGAAAAAGTCCTCCGGTACGTTTTTGAAGGAATTGTGGGCATACAGGGAGCTTTTTTACTTTCTGGCCTGGCGGGACATCCTCGTCCGCTACAAGCAGACGATCATCGGGGTAGCCTGGGCCTTAATCCGGCCATTGCTGACCATGATTGTCTTCACCATTGTCTTCGGCAAGCTGGCTAAACTGCCGTCAGGCGGAGCTCCTTATCCCATCATGGTTTTTGCCGCCATGCTGCCGTGGCAGTTTTTTGCCACTTCCTTTGCAGAGGCTGGAAATAGCCTGATTGCCAATGCCAACATGATATCCAAGGTTTATTTTCCACGGCTTGTTATGCCGGTCAGTGCGGTAATAGTAAGTTTTGTGGATTTCCTCATCTCCTTTGTCATTCTGCTCATCCTGATGCTTTGGTATGGATTTGTTCCAGAGGTGCGGATTGTCATGCTGCCTCTGTTTGTCCTGATCGCCTTTGCCGCATCCATGGCGGGAGGACTTTGGATTGCGGCGCTTAATGTCCGGTACAGGGATTTTCGCTACATAATACCGTTTATTGTTCAGTTTGGTCTCTATATTTCACCGGTCGGTTTTACCAGTTCCATTGTGCCTGAAAAGTGGCGGCTTCTTTATTCGCTTAACCCGATGGTCGGCGTGATAGATGGATTCCGCTGGGCAATCCTCGGAGGAGATTATCAACTTTACTGGCCCGGCTTTATCCTGTCGCTGGTGCTGGTTGTGATTATTCTTGTCACGGGTATTGTCTATTTTCGCAAAACAGAAAAAACATTTGCTGATGTTATTTGATCAATTATGTCCACCATTATAAAAATAGAAAACCTGTCCAAGAAATATGTGATAGGCCATCAAAGGCAGGAAAGTTACACCGCCCTGCGTGATGTAATGATGCATAAAATACGCGGGATTGGCGAGAGGTTGCGTCATCCTCTGTCGCCCAATAGAGAAAAGATAACTCTTGAAGAGTTCTGGGCACTTAAAGACATTAACTTAGAGATCAAGCAGGGCGACCGGGTCGGGATTATTGGTCGCAATGGCGCCGGCAAGTCAACCCTTTTAAAGATCCTTTCCCGTATTACCGAACCGACTACCGGCCGCATAAAGATTAAAGGCCGGATCGCAAGTCTGTTAGAGGTTGGCACCGGTTTTCACCCGGAGCTGACTGGTCGGGAAAATATTTTTCTGAATGGCGCCATCCTTGGCATGAGCCGTGTGGATATCAAAAAGAATTTTGATGAGATTGTTGCCTTTGCCGAGGTTGAAAAGTTTCTCGATACTCCTGTAAAGCGTTATTCTTCCGGTATGTATGTGAGATTGGCCTTTGCAGTCGCCGCCCACCTTGAGCCGGAGATCCTGATAGTTGATGAGGTGCTGGCCGTGGGGGACGCGCAGTTTCAGAAGAAGTGCCTGGGGAAGATGAAAGAGGTAGGGAATCAAGGTCGCACAGTGTTATTTGTTAGTCATAATATGGCGATGATTTCTAATTTGTGTCAGAAAGGAATTGTCTTGACTGCTGGAGGACTTTCATTTCAGGGACCGATGGCAGAAGCTATTTTAAAATATTATAAAGATGCTAAAGAAATTAGTGATGGGGCGAGTAGAAAATTTGAGAGTGAAATTGCTTTATTGATAGGATCTGAGTTGGTAGGGCTTGGTGAGTCGTTGGGTATTACTATACATGATGAGTGAGTCGTACGAATGAAATACAAGATAAAAAAACATGTAGATGGCAGATGTGTGCCAAATTTTCATTTATTCGCGGCAGACGGGAGTTGTGTCTTTGTGGCAAATGCCGAAGGAGTCAAGGTTATGCCTTCAGGTGTTTATTATGCCGAATGTAAGATTCCTGGCAATATGTTAAACGAAGGAGCATATTTTATTGGAATAGCTCTGACCACCTATTACAATTCAGGTCCATTGGCTGTTGAGTTTTTCGACCGCAACGCCTTAACATTTAACGTTGTCGATCCAATGGATGAATGGTCGAACCGATATGGTTATGGGGGTTCTGTCCCTGGAGTTATAAGACCAAAATTTGCTTGGAATATCTATAAGGATAGCCAATGAAAGCTGTTATTTTAGCCGGTGGTATCGGAACCCGCATTTCCGAAGAATCTCACCTTAAGCCCAAGCCGATGATTGAAATCGGTGGGAAACCAATCCTGTGGCATATCATGAAAATCTATTCCCATTACGGAATTAACGATTTTGTGATT
>MAXL01000105.1 GCA_001751005.1 Desulfobacterales bacterium S5133MH16 | reverse complement strand
TTCCGCGCTACAACCAAGAAGATTTTGGACAAAAGAGGATTTGACACAATTGTTGCCGAAAGTGGCGAGGCAGCCATTGATAAGATCAAAGAAAACCCGGACGTGGTCATACTGGACATCAAAATGCCGGGTATTGACGGCCATGAGGCTTTAAAGCAGATCAAGAAACTCAAACCCGACCTTCCGGTGATCATGCTTACCGGTCATGGCGCCTTACCTTCTGCCATGGAGGCCCTGGCTACGGGGGCATTTGACTATCTTTCAAAACCGTGCGATATTGATCTTCTTGCGAGCAAGATAACCGATGCCTACCAGCAGAAAGAAAAGAAACCCCGTGAAGAAAAGAGAGTCGTGGAAATAATGGTTCCGATTGATAATTATACCACATTGGACGAGGAACAGACCGTTAGTGATGCTATTTTGAAATTGAAGGAATCATTTTCGTCAATGATTTCAACAAGCCGACTCATGGAATCCTCTCATCGCTCCGTCCTCGTGTTTGACAATACAGGGAATGTAAAGGGGCTTCTGGTTATTGATGATCTGCTTGAAGGGATCAAGCCGGCTTACTTGAAAGCCGCAAAGCCTTCTATGGCGGACAGCATTGTGTATTCGCCCATGTTTTGGTCGGGAATGTTCACTACAGAGGTTAAACGGCTTGCCAAAATGAAGATCAAAGAAGTCATGTCCGCGGCGCCACCTACCATCGACGTGGATGCCAACCTCATGGAAGCCTCCCATATGATGATGAAAAACAAGGTCTCCAGGCTTGCTGTCACAAAGCAGAAAGATGTGGTTGGCGTGATCCGTGAGCATGATTTATTCTTTGAGACGGAAAGGGTGATAAAAGGATAGATGTAGTTCTTTGCCACCATACAAACAGGCCGGCCCTTGACGTGTAACGTCAAGAGCCGGCCTGCTCTATGACTCCCGGATAATTTCACGCGGTGATTTCATTAGCTTTCGCATCTGGGCCACACGAATTTTTTCTTCCAGCCTCTGTCTTTTTTCAAAGGCTTCCTCTGCTTTGTTAATAATTTCGTCGAGATCCGCGGGTTTCACTAAATAATCGCTAGCCCCTGATTTTAAGCCGTCTACCGCAGACTCCATGGTGGCGTGCCCTGTCAGCATAATAACTTCGGTCAATGGAAATAATCTTTTAATTTCCTTTAAAGTGGCATTCCCATCCATGCCCGGCATTTTAACATCGAGGATAACCACATTGATGTTTTGAGCCCTGATTATTTCCAGGGCCTCAGCCCCGCTTGAGGCTGTCACAACATCATAACCTTTTTTGGCAAGCAATTTTTTGGTGGTTGACAAAAATCTTACCTCATCATCCACCAGCATCATCCTCATTTTTTCCATAATTGACTCCTGTAATAGGAATTTCCTTTTTTGGACACAGACCCGCCTGCCATTGCAAGGCACGAGCGGGCAGGTGAACACAGATTATCAAGATGCTTAAATTGCAAAATAACAATATTATCTGTGTATATCTGCGAAAATCTGCGTCCTATTTAACTTGATTTAAACTGCGGCCGGCAGCAGTATGGTGAAGGTCGTGCCCACATCGACTTCACTGCTGGCCTCCATACTGCCGCGCATATTATCGATAATGCCGTAACATATCGAAAGACCCAATCCGGTTCCTTTTCCAATCGCTTTGGTTGTAAAAAACGGTGAAAAAATTCTATCCAAATCTTCAGGACTGATCCCGCCGCCATTGTCTTTGACCACAATTTCGACACTGTTATTTTGTTTTGGCCCGGCCTTGATAATCAGTTTGCCGCCTGAAGTTCCGTGACGATCGAGGATTGCATCCATTGCATTGTTAAAAAGATTCACCAAGACTTGCTGCAATTGGGTGGGATCTCCGTGTATCGGATAAGTATTTTCGGCAATATCCTGCTCGATTGAAATTCCGTGCACAGTAGCCTTTTGAGCCACCATACTGGTGATTTCCGGAATAAAATTTGTAAGGTATATAACTTGAGGTTTAGGCTCGTCCTGCCGGCCGAATTTTAAAATCGCCTGGGTGATCTCGGCACAACGGGAAATCTGAAGTTTGATCTGATCCATGGAATCCTCAAGTTCTGCCAGAGATTCCGATTCTTTTAGCTGGCCTGCTTCTTTCATGTCCGATAGCGTCATTTCGATCAAGGTTTGCTCACTTTTGATGATCTGAAGGGGATTGTTAATCTCATGAGCAAAACCGGCCGACATTTCGCCCAGCTCTGCAAGCCGGCTCGCTCCAATGAGCTGCTGGTTTAAACGGTCCTTTTCAACATCCATTTTTTCCATGCGCCCGACAATACGGTTCGTGAGGTAAAAGGCAAGGGCAGAAATAGCCGACACGCCGACAAGCATGATGAGAATGATCAGGTAAGCGGCCGAAGTAAGTGCTTTGAATGCATCTGCTTTCTCCTGCTTGACCACCAGCAGCCATTTTTTATTCTGAAGCCAGGTGGTTGTGTATAGATATTTTTCCCCTTTTATAT
>MAXL01000104.1 GCA_001751005.1 Desulfobacterales bacterium S5133MH16 | reverse complement strand
GATGATTTGTCGTTGCGGTTCCGATAAAACTTTTTCAGCTTACCCAAACGAAAGAAGGTGATGAGCTGGTCAGCGGCAATTCCTTCCTTACGGAAACCGGAGCGGGCCTTCTTGGGAAGTTTTTTTATTCTTTCAAATAACTCCGGCTGCTCATCCCTGATTTTGCGCATCATATCAAGGTATTTCAGTTCCGAGTCGCCTTCTTCGTCTTCCCCTGTGTAGACCTTTTTATTGTTCAAAGTATCAAACAATTCCTGGCTGCCTATTTCTTCACCGTCCGAGAGATACTTGGCATCCTCCCCCAGAATATCGTGAAACATCTGGATCTTATTGGTGATATTTCTTTCCAGGCCCAGATGCTCGTCCGATTGGGTCGTGGGAAAGAAGTTAAAAATAAAAATCCGCGTGTGTTGTGTTCCCAGCCGGTTGATGCGGCCAGCCCGCTGCAATACCCGGGTCGGGTTCCAGGGCAGATCGTAATTGATCAGGATATTGGCGCGGTGCAGGTTAATGCCTTCGGCCAGCACGTCCGTGGTGATCAAAACTTGAATATCATCGGTTTGTTCTTTCTGGGTGGGATCATAGTTTTCTTTAATCAGGTCACGGGCACGAGAAGGCTTGATAACTGCGTCCTTTTCCCGCATGCCCCCCTGACTGCTGAAAAACATGACCTTGCCAGGTAAGTGGGGCTGTAAATTTTCATAAAGATATTCACCTGATTCTTTTGATTCGGTAAAAACGACTATTTTTTTATTTTTTAATGTTCTGTTTCCATTCAGGTCATGAATAAACTGGTCGAGTTTCGGGTCTTCATCCACGTCGCGCCAGAGTTCGCGCACTTTTTGCAGCGCTTCAAGATCGTGCTGTAAATCAGCAAGAAATTTTTCGTTAAAATCTTTTGCATCGTATTTTTGCGCTCTTTCTTCCTCGACATACTTTTCAAGCGTTTCGATATCGTCATTGTTCAGCAGTTCATAAACATTGATTTTTTTGCTGATATACACATTGCCGGTCTTGAACATTTGAATAAACTGCTCATAGGAGACCACAAAACGATCTATACTTTTTTTAAAAGCGTAAAAGCTACTTTCAAGACGTTTTACCAGAATGGATTTCATGAAGCCGCCGACATTGCGCTGTTGCTGTTTTTCAAACTCTGAGAGTCTCTTTTTCCCGACATAGTAAAGGAGAGGAATATACCGGGCATAGAAAAATTCCTGAAAGAGCTGGATGGTTCGATTAAAAATCGATTCCACTCTGCCCTCAAAATGATAAACAATTTTTTGCGGGTCCTCCATTTCAGGAAACACAAGATTCTGGGATTTCATATCATCCTCGAAATGGCTGGTTACGTCGGACCGGGTCCGGCGGACCATGACATGCTTTAGAATCTTCTCACGAATTTCTTTTGACACCTCAGTTATGACCTGGCGGTATTCCGGATCGCCCTTTTCAAGATTAGCGAACCGTTTTTTCAGGCGGTTAAAAAATCTCTCCAGATTCGGGATACCCGGGATAGTTGAATTTTTGGGGGCTTGAAAAAGTTTAAGTTGGGCGAAAATATCTTCGATGGTATTGTTCAACGGGGTGGCGGTTACCAGGATCACTTTTTTGCCGCGACAGATGTCCAATAAATCGGCATAAGACTGGGTTGCTTCATTGCGGAACCTGTGGGCCTCGTCAATTACTACATAATCAAAGCGGTCAAGCCCCCTGCGAAGAATATGCTCTAATTTACCCAGCGATTCCACCTGGGCGGGCACCCTGAACGAAAGCAGACTTTCTTCCCAGTAGTCTTTTAGAACAGGCGGGCAGATCACCAAGATACCAGCCCTGATCTGCTGCAGAAGCTGCGCGGTTATAAAGGTCTTGCCCAGGCCCACCACATCGGCCAGAAAAACACCGTTGTATTCTTCGAGTTTTTTGAGAGCCTGAATTACGGCCTGTTCCTGATAACGCAGTTTCATGAAACCTTCGGGAAGGAAGGTGTCAATCTTGTTCTGCAGGTTGATGTCTTCCTGCATATATTCATAAATCAGTTTCAAGTAGAGTTCATAAGGGGTTATTGTGTCATTGAGCCAGGTTTTCTTTTGCACAGCATCTATGAACTCGGCTGATATATCCACCGAGTCCTTCCAGAGGTCTTCAAACTGCTCAAGGGCAAACTCGACATCACGCCTTTGCCGGAGTTCAACATTAAATTCACGGTTAGCCACCAGCCCGGAATAGGAAAAGTTGCTGGAGCCGGTTATCACAAAGCCATAATCTCTGTCTTCAGGACGGAAACGGCCAATATAGACCTTGGCATGAATATTCCTGGAAGGATACGCCTTGATTTCAAGTTTGCTGCCGTTGCCGCCTTGATTTTTATCCAACCCGGGATCGACACAATCAGCTTGTAAAAATTCAATAAATTTACGCAAGCCGATTTCAAGGCGCTGATCAACTTCCTGAGAGTCTTCTATCTCTTCAATCAGATTATCCTGGAATTGTTTTTTGGCGTTGCTGTGTGATTCAAAGTCGATGACTGTTTGAGGATGATACTGGTTGATTGTGCGGTATGACTCTTCATCAATTCCCAGGCCGACAAGTATTCTCGTTTTTTGAATTGTTTCTATGGCTTCATAGAGCTGATAAAAACCGCTTGACCGAAAGTACCCCACCAGCACATCAAATAATTGAGTGTCTGCCAAGGTGGCTTTAAAGCGGTCAAGCAAACTTTGCCCGTCTTTATTAGTGAAAAATGTTAAATCTGAATTATTATTTGTCATTTCAGATGGTTAGTTTTCAATAAATCCTCATCAAGGACTGCAGGGAAAGATATTATTTGACGGGTGTGTTTAATTAAAGATTTTTGGCTCATCGTGGATTAGTGGGGAAAACGGTC
>MAXL01000103.1 GCA_001751005.1 Desulfobacterales bacterium S5133MH16 | reverse complement strand
TTCGAGGGTGGGCTGGAACTCTGCTTTGGCAGGAAGGACGAGAGATATTTGTTCAGCGACCCTTTTGCGCCAGTTTTTCTGGATAAACCCTGGTGTAATAGTCTGTTTTTAAATATTGCCCATAAGATCCTGCTGGATCATGGTGGAAAGTTGCTGCTCAACACGGAAGGACACGGGATTTTGCCGCTTGTTTTATTCATCTCCCGCTCGACAACAACGGCGGCCGACGACCGTGCCGGGCTTCATTTTCTCGGGTAGTCCCTGGGGCTGAAGAGGAAAGGTTCTTCTTTGACTTTCCTGTCAAAAAAATAGTTCTGTCCTCTTTATTCTCAACACTCATATCTCATATTCTGAAATAGCCGAAATTAAAACCAACCCTGACAAATGCAGCTGACCGCTTACAGTGTCGGCTGCATTTGCAACGTTGTGCGGCGCTTAACCAAACAGGGGAAAGGGGTTGCAAACGAAGAAACAATAGAGTATGTTCGAATTTGGAGGTTACCAACGTAAGGCGGGACAGCCTGTAAATTCAAGCAGTTAGCAACTTGTCAGGCAACTTCTCAATAAGTTGGGGCAGATTACATTTGCGACTGATCACTGAAGAAAAAGAGAAAAAGGGGACAGAATTATTTTTTCTTCCTTGGACGGACTGGCCCGCGTAGTTCAATACTGTGCCCTATCTTTTCGGAAATCTCGCGTTCAAATTTTCTGTTTGCGGTTAACTGGCCTCTCTGGACTGGATCCCGGATCAGCTTTTATTCCGCTTCACCGGCAAAGACCACTTGCCGGTTATGGTCCCGTTGTAATGATATGGTGCAGGCAACTTGGATGGACTAATCAAGCGCGTTTGGGCTTATAATGTTTTATCGTGCTGTTTCTCATGTCAAAAAACTAGTTCTGTCCCCTTTTTTCTTCTTTCATGAATACCCAGGAAAATCGACTTTTTGCCATTGACACTCCACTTGGTTCCGATGTGCTGCTCCTTACCGACTTTCGCGGAGATGAAGGCCTGTCTAATCTTTTCAGTTTTGAAATGAAACTGCTTTCTAAAAATCATAATATTTCCTTCAAAAAAATCATCGGCAAGAACGTCACTGTGTTTATTGATCTGGCAGACGGCAGCCGGCGCTATTTCAACGGTTTGATTTCCCGCTTCAGTCAGGCTGGAGGAGATCAACCCGACCGTGAAATTCAATGGGCATATTACACCGCCACCATGGTGCCGTGGTTCTGGCTCCTTACCAGGACTGCGGATTCCAGAATATTCCAGGAACTTTCAATTCCCGATATAGTAGAAAAAATTTTTTCCGATCACGGCTTTTCTGATTACAAGTTCCGGCTGCACGGCAGTTATGAGCCGAGAAATTACGCTGTGCAGTACAGGGAAACCGATTTTAATTTTGTTTCCCGGCTCCTTGAGGAAGAGGGGATCTTCTACTTTTTTGAGCATGAGGAAAACAAGCATACCTTGGTGCTGGCTGATTCGCCTGCTGAACACAAACCCTGCCCGACGCAGGAGTCCGCCAGATATCGACTTACCGGCGGTGCTTGGGGGGAAGAGGATATGATTTCCGGCCTGGAGGTGATGAAGGAGATCCGGGCCGGTAAATACTCTTTGAGTGATTTCAACTTCGAGACTCCCAACACGGATTTGGAGGTGACTGCTGATTCCAAACGGAAATTAGGGCCGGGTGAACGGGAAATTTATGATTATCCGGGGGAATACCCTAAACGGAATCAGGGAGACCGGCTGGTCAATATCAGGATGGAAGAAGAGGAGGCCCGGATCACCACCATCAACGGCGCCGGCAATTGCCGGGCTTTTACAAGCGGCTACCGTTTCAGGCTGCTGGATTATTTCCGTGATGACATGAATGAAAAGGAGTTTGTTCTGGTTCGAGTGAAACACGGAGCAAACCAGGAGGGGACCTACCGCTCCGGTACAACAACAGGTGCTGATGAAGCAGAGAGCAGTTATGAAAATTATTTTGAGTGTATACCCCATGAAGTGCCTTTCCGGCCGGCGCAGGTAACAGCCAAGCCGGTTGTAGAGGGAGTGCAGACGGCAATTGTGGTCGGACCGTCCGGTGAAGAAATCTACACCGATGAGCATGGCCGGGTGAAGGTGCAGTTCCACTGGGACCGGGAAGGGAAAAACGACGAGAACAGCTCCTGCTGGATGCGGGTGAGCCAGCTTTGGGCAGGGGCTGGCTGGGGCGCCATGTGGATTCCCCGCATCGGCCATGAGGTTATTGTTGATTTTGTGGAAGGAGATCCGGACCGGCCCATCATTACAGGCAGGGTTTACCATGGCAACAACAAGCCGCCATATCCTCTGCCGGCTGAAAAAACTAAAAGCACTATCAAGTCGGACTCCTCCAAGGGCGGGGGTGGTTCTAACGAATTCAGGTTTGAGGATAAAAAGGGGGAGGAGGAGATCTTCCTGCATGGTCAGAAAGATTGGACTATTGCTATTGAGAACGACAAGAATCAGACGGTAGGCAACAATGAGACCCTTGCCGTGGGCAACAATCGGGACAAAACAGTCGGCAATGATCAGAGTGAGGCAATCGGTAATAACAAAAGCATTAAGGTGGGCACAGATCACAGCGAACAGATCGGTTCTAATAAAACCATGACAATCGGCGCAAATCATACCGAAACAATCGGCGCCAGTATGAAGCTTAATGTTGGTAAAAACCAGACCAAGACAATTGCGATCAATTGTGCCGAGACCATTGGCGTTGCCAAAGAATTGACAATCGGCGCGGCATACCAGGTGACGGTTGGCGCGGCCATGAATGAGACGGTTGGCGCGGCCAAGGCAGAGGAAATTGGAGCTTCCAAATCGGTGCTGGTCGGCAAGGATCTTACAGAAAAGGTCGCCAAGACGTATTCCCATAAGGCCAAGAAAATTATTCTTGAGGCAGAGGACGAGATCACCATTAAAACCGGCAAGGCTATAATAAATATGAAGAAAAGCGGCGACATCAGCATTAAAGGTAAAAAAATTACCGTGAAGGGTTCCGGCAATGTTGTCATCAAGGGCAAGAAAATTCTGGAGAATTAACCATGAAACGATCGCTGGCGGAAAATATCCAGGAGCTGAAACCGGCCGGCCGGATTGAAGGCGTGCGGGTCGGGACAATAGCAGAAATTACTGATGGACAGCCTTTTGTTGATTTTACCGGGAACATTCGAGGGCCAATACCGGCAAGATATACGCGTTCGCTTCAATTACAACTCCTGCAGCAGGCCGCTTCCTCGCAACGGGAAGTACTTCTTGTTTTTGAAAATAATGACCCGGAACAACCGATCATCATCGACACACTACACTCTCTTATTGATGAAATTACCGAATC
>MAXL01000102.1 GCA_001751005.1 Desulfobacterales bacterium S5133MH16 | reverse complement strand
TTGATGCATTCGTAAAAAGTCAAAATATTCAAAAATCGTCCTTATAACCTATTGAAATAATTAAGGTCGAAATGAATAAAATGCTAATTTTCGGACTTTTTACGAAACCGTCAATCTTCAAATTCTATATATTTATTATATAAACGAACACGAGATAGAAAAGGTTCGATAAGAAAAGAGAGTGCCTCATTATCGTTATTTGTAATGTGGATAATTGCCTTATCTGAGTATCCCTTTTCATAAAAATAAATATCAGCCCGGCCAACTGAGATTTTTTCTTCATCCGGATATTCAACATCAAGCAGTTTTATATCTTCCGGCAGTTCATAACCGCTCGCCGCCGCATCTTCAAGCTCTTCTGCTGACATAATATCGCTGGTTACCCACAGCCGGTTTGAATCCAAACTCAGGTGCAACACATAACGTTTTTGATCATGAACCGCCTTTTCTTTTAAAGCATATACTTTCAGCATAATCCAGCGTGATACTTTGTTAGTATTGTCTGACAGAACATCAACCTGGATTCGGGGAATAGCAAAAAAAAACATAAGGCTGATCAGAGAAATAACCACTATGAGCTCGATAAGAGTGAACCCGTTGTTTTGCCTGAAATTAAGTGTCATGGTTAATTGGTGAGAATATAGGTAGTATCCATCCATAAATGGTCTTTTTGCCCAATCTCTGCGTTATGTTCAAAAAATAATCCTCGGAATATTAAATATATGCCTGCCTGCCCCGTAGGTCCGGCAGATCGTACTGGGGTGGTTATTTTTTTCACATGCCTTGATCTTGAACAAAAATCCTCATTTATGGATGGACACTAGGTGGTTTAAGTGGATATTAGGGAAAAAAGCATTTCCGGTTGGAAACTATTCGATTTCCCAGCTGTTAATATCCCTGTTCTTGTCTTCTCCGTCCGGCACTCCGTCCGCACCATATGAAATAATGTCATAGTCGCCGTGCACACCAGGGGAAAGATAGACAAACTCATTCCCCCAGGGATCTTTCGGAAGCCTCCCTTTTTCAAGATAACCCTGCTTGCGCCAATTCTTCGGGACTATCCCGGTCTCGGGCTGCTCAATAAGTGCCTGAAGTCCCTGTTCTGTATCCGGATACATGCCGCTATCGAGTTTATATAATTTCAGGGCCGTCTCCAGGCTCTCGATCTGCATCTTTGCCTTAAGCTGCTTTGCCTCCTCAGGCCGTCCCATTATCCTGGGTATGATAAGCCCGGCAAGTATCCCCAAAATTACGATGACAACCATTAATTCAATAAGCGTAAATCCACGATAGTTTAATTGTTTAAAAAAAATCTTATTCCTCATTTTTTCTCCATCCGTACTTGCTGTTACCTGACAAGCTGGTTCATTTCAAAAATCGGTAAGCATATGGAAAGGACAATGAAACCGACAATAATGCCCATAATTAATATCATAACGGGTTCAAGGAGTGATGTCATGCTCATCACGCTCGTTTCCACTTCATTTTCAAATACATTTGCAATTTTGTTCAACATGGCTTCCAATTCTCCGCTTTGTTCTCCCACCTGAATCATCTGGATGGAAAGATCGGGGAATATTTTACTTTCCGCTAAAGCCGAACCCAATCCCTGTCCTTTTCCGACCTCTTGTGAAGCTTCTTCAATGATATCGGCAATTAACACGTTTTCTACTATATTCTTTACGATTCCAAGTGCCGGCAACATGGAAATCCCGTTTTCAAGAAGCGAACCCAGGGTCCTGGCAAAGCGGGCGACAGCCAGTTTTTTGGTTAAAATCCCAAAACCGGGCAAAAGGAGTTTAATTTTATCAAAAAAATAATGACCTTTCACAGTCTTTTTTATCATGCGCAAGGCTAACAGCATCAATCCGATCATGATAAATACGATCCACCAGTATATTTTGAAAAAATTACTTATACTGATAAGAAAAAGCGTCGGGGTAGGAAGGGTCTGATTCATGTCTGCAAAAATCGAAGTTATACTGGGAACAATAAATGTCAAAAGAAGAAATAGAACAAGTGCTCCGATAAGGGACATTAAAACCGGATAAGCCAGAGCTGATCTAATGCGATGTTTTAAGGCCTGTTGTTTTTCGGTAATATCGGCAAGCCGTTCTAAAACGATCTCGAGCGCCCCGGAAGTTTCACCGGCCCTGACCATGTTCACATATAGCGAGGAAAAAGTTCCCGGATACAAAGATAAAGATCGGGCAAAGCTGTTTCCTTCCACGATTGAATCCTTGGTCTTTGCCAGTATTTTTTTGAATACTTGAGATCTGGTTTGTGGTATTAAGGTATCTAAAGCCGATACAAGTGGGAATCCGGCTCCTACTAAAGTTGCCAGTTGTCTTGTCATCATTGAAACTTCATGCGGTTTGACACGTGAAAAATAGCGTATAATTGAAACAGACGAAGGTGCTTTTATTGCGGCAGTATCATGTACTTCTTTAATAGAGACAGGAAAGTTTCTGGATGCACGCAACTTCTGACGGGCTGTACCGGAGCTTTCAGCATTAATTATCCCTGAGACGGTTTTCCCTTTTATATCCAAGGCTGTATATTCATATACCGGCATGTTAGTAACTAATGACGCTATAATAGATATCATCAACTTTTTTAAGAAGTCTGATATTAAAAAATCATGGTTTGCTTTTAAAAAGTTCCAATGATAATAGCCTTAATTTAAACGCTTTTCAAGTTATAAAATCACTATGCGATTTTATTCAATGCCCGACGGCGAACTTAAAAAAAGCTAACAAAGAAAAGCGGCCAATTTTTAGGTGGATTAACCCGTTACTTTACTGACTTTATATTAAGTGCTCATCCTGCCATAGCGGGAGAATGATGGAGAATTGGAGGGGAGCGCAGATGTACAAAAACTTTTTTAGTTTCAGGGAAAGACCATTTAAGCTCGTTCCGAACCCTGCCTACCTTTTTTTGAGCAAAAGCCATGAAGAGGTCCTTGCGCATCTTACCTATGCAGTGATTCAGGGTGACGGTTTTGTAGAAATCACCGGGGAGGTAGGAACCGGCAAGACCACACTCTGCCGGGCCTTTCTCGAAAATCTGGATAACAACACAAAAGCTGCATATATATTTAATCCAAACCTTAATTCCATACAACTTCTCAAAACCATCAATGACGAATTTGGAATCGCCTCGGATGCGGACAACACCAAAGATCTAATCGACAGACTGAATTCTTTTCTCATTGCAAAAAAAGCCCAGGGGAAAAAAGTCATCCTTATCATTGACGAGGCACAGAACTTGACCACAGAGGTTCTGGAGCAGTTGCGATTGTTGTCAAATTTAGAGACATCCAGAGACAAGCTTCTTCAGATTATTCTTGTGGGTCAACCCGAACTAGGTGAAAAACTCGATTCCCATGAACTCAGGCAACTTGACCAGAGGATAACTTTAAGATGTCAGCTTGTTCCCTTAAGCCATAAAGAAGTTCGAGAATACATTCAACACCGTATCAATATCGCCTCCAAAAAAGCCGGAATTCAATTTGCCGGCGCTGCCTATCGGTCTATTTATCATTATTCGAGAGGGATTCCTCGATTAATCAATATTGTTTGTGACCGGGCACTGCTGACCGCATTCGTTCTTGATCAGCAGATAATTTCCGGAAAGATAGCCATGGCTGCCATCCGCGAGCTGGGCGTCAAGGGCGACATGAAACGCCGTGGCCTTCAAAACCGGAAAAGAACAATTCTATTTTTCTCTCTGTTGTGTACAGGCATTTTCGTGGTTATGGTTTTTCGCTCCGGATTCCTTGACCAAAATGCGATAATAAGCTCACCGGAAAGCACAAGGATTGATAATTCCGGGTCAAAGCACTTCACCCGATCAG
>MAXL01000101.1 GCA_001751005.1 Desulfobacterales bacterium S5133MH16 | reverse complement strand
TGGGTGCAATACAAAATAGTACATAATTAAGCCACTAATGGTAAGCATTCTATTGTATTGTTGTTAAACATATTTCTGACTAATCCCAATCCTTTTCGACATGCTCTTTTTAGCTTACCTGTCAGGACTAACGCCCGTAGAAAAATAATTTTCTCTGCATGTTCTTTACTCCAAAACAACCCTGTGCCCTTGATCCGTAGATTTATTACCCGACGAATTGCACTTTCTATCGAACCACTTCCAGTGGGTAATCCTTTATCGAAAAATGTTTTGTATTGAAATCTGGAATGTTCCCCAAAATAATCATCTAATTTTTTTAATGCAGCCTTTGGTGCTTTTCTTTTGCCGATCAGTTTTTTTTTAACCAGTTCAGTAATATCGTTGATATCACCATTCCAAAGCATTTCACGGAATTGTTTGGAAATTTTTTTACTTTCTTTATCTGATAATTTAAGAGTATCGGAAACTATTTTTTTGACTGCATTCATATTTTGTTTAGCATGAGTGTAATCCAGGATCTGTTTCGCATTACTGAGTTTCAAATCGTTAATGAGTTTCTCAGTTCTTGGCCAGATACCTGTTCCACCATCTGCACAAAAAACAATTTCTGACGCTTCATCCAGGTTTATGGATAAAAGATATTTCTTGAGTAATTCAAAAAACTCTTCCAAACTACCAGATGAGCCATCAATGATTGGACTAACCGATTTGATTTTTTTGCCATCTTCGTCAAATTGACTGATGATCAGCAATCTGGGTTCAAACCATTCGGTATAATAACCTTGCCTCTTTTGGCCTTTCTTTCGTTGACCAGGTTTTGGAGATCGCTCTCGAGCACGTCCACCATCAACACAGATCAATAATTTGATGTTAGGTTTCTGCCAGACATCATCACTATTGCATTCAACACGAACACTCTTAGCCAAGTTGGCAAAACGGAAGGTAATATTCTGAAGAAGATGCTCATTCATGGTGATCCCTAGCCCACGTAAAGCATTGGCAGCGACTTCGAAGGAAGGGCATAGTACTGCCATAGAAACACAGGTTTCTATCAACGCGGGACTGGTTTGGTTAAGGATCCCCAATAACTCGAGTCCAAGATGCCGTAATGCTCCCTTTTGTCGCTTCGGGGCTCGGCCTCGTTTTCTCTTTGGTTTTGCTCTGAGGAAAACGGGGGAGAGAATTTTCCATCGTTTTCCTGATTTTAATCGAACGGTTATTTCACGATATCCGAGGAAACGACAGGCGCATTGGCCACTCCACTGCTTCAAGAGCAACAGGAAGAATGGGTTAGACAACAGCTCATTAAGCTTGATAATAATTTCATGTTCTGCTATTTCCTGATACTTTTCATATATCTTTTGCTCGTATTGAGCAAAATCTTCTGTATCAAAAACTGATGTAATTACACTATCTACGGTCATTACCCCATCCTTTCAAGGTGGTGACCTGCACAGAACTCTTTTCGTTTAACTGAGTAATTTCTTCATGGCATTGCGCTGTAAGGGATAGAGAAAAATGCCTTTAATTGAAATCTTGATTGTTCTGTCACGATCTTGTCGACCTCGACCTTTTGTCTGACCAACCCGAACAAAGTTGGATGCCTTATAGCAAGTACCTTTGTAACGTGTTGTGTCGACAAAGGTTTCTACCAAGGCAATATCGGTTCCATAGCGACGTTTCCAATCGCTGGATAAGTGACGCAGGCAGCCTCCGAGAACATGGCTGGCAAGATGTGGGATCCTAATCCAATCTAAAATTAAAAATCGTGTATTATTGCAGATTAAACCAAGATTTTTCTCACGTTTTTCCACTGACCAACCAATCCATTGATCACGTGCTTCTATTTTCCATGCGGCGGCACCAAAAAGAAGACAACCCAGAAAACGCTCATTTTTCCCAATGATCAGATATTTCATATTCTGTCCAACAGGTCGCCCATAACTTAGGTAGTGATATTCTTTCATGAGATAGTTAAAGGTTTTCTCATATTTAGGACACTGGCTCACATTAATGATTTTTACAGGTTTTATCTCTGATAATGAACAGGATAATAGACTTTGATCAATCTCGAGCGGTTCTATTTTTGCGGTGATCTGTTTTGGGCCATAACGTTGACGGGGAGGGAGTTGTATCAAAGAACGAAACTCAAGTTTTCGAAGGAGTTCACGACAGGCTATGTCTTTAATTTGACCATCAGGACGTTGCCATTCCCAGAGTTTACATAATTCACGTGATAAACGAGAGCGATTCCACAATGGATTATTCAAAAGAAGCATTCGAATTTTATCGACGTCCTCTTCAGTTACAAGGCGTCCTTGTATTTTTAACGGCCAATTCATAACCCAGCATGTTACATTTATGACTAACTTGAGTCCAGCGATTTTTTAATTATTTTGTTACTTTTTTGTATTGCACCCATTCCCTAAGTACATTCTACTGTGGTACAAAAGAAAAGGATGGTGAAGAGGAAGAGGTAGAAGATGAGTCAGGTGGTGAT
>MAXL01000100.1 GCA_001751005.1 Desulfobacterales bacterium S5133MH16 | reverse complement strand
CTGCAGAGTACTCCATGCCTGCATACGAGTTCACTATTATCAGATCCGCAAACCTGGAGAGCTTTCTCTCCAAAAAAAAGGTAAGTCGCCAAAACCAGTCATAGCTGGACAGATCCATATTTGACGAGCGCACTCCCCAAACAACAGGAGCGCAGAGCAAAAAAGGCTTTAAGATGACCGACAGTACGTTGGCCGTTCCTAGATAAGAGTGGACTATGTCCGGACGCTGTTTGCGCATCAAGCGAACTATGGAAAAATAAAAAGACAACACGTCCCAGCGGCGTTTTTTCCCGAGAGGATGCAAGGCAACGTCAGCTTCCGTTAACTCATTGTCCATCGGGCCGCCGGAATAGAAAACATCGACAGAAACATCATGTCCTTTGATGCGCAACGACTTGGAAAGATTGACCATCTGCCGTTCAGCACCCCCTTGATGCAATGATCGAATGAGAAAAAGTAGTTTCATTTAATAATCTTGCCCCGAATTTATGGACACAATTTTTAGCTCAAGCCCAACCTATATTTCAAACTCGCACTTAAAGCGTTGAAACTCACTTTAGTGTACCATTTTAAAAAAGCCTTCCACGAATTATCTCTAATTAATGCTTTGTCATAAACCCCGACTAATTGCCTTGCGCCAATCTCGGCATCCATTTGTGTTTTGATATAATGCTGAGAGAATATTCCCAAGGTTTGCAAAGTATCATCATCCTTAAGCAGGTCAAATATTAGTGTCGGCAATTCACCGTGTGAAATTGCTTTGTTCCTCAGGTGTCTCCCTGAAAAATTGCACTCGGCCACTTCATTGATATTTCCTTGATGGACAACTTCCCCTTGCCCTTTTTCTCCCAATACCACAACCGTCTTCCCACAGGCCATAGCTTCCAAGATTCCTCTTCCATGCCCAACCACCAAATCAGCATAATTGTAAAGCTGATTCATTTCTTCAATATCAAAAACCGGGCCAATTAAATGTAGAAACCTACCATTTACAGATTTTGCATTGATACGGTCAACCTCCTTCAATAAGTCTGGAAACAGCGGACCATCGCCTGCGACAACAATATCAGCGTATGCCTTTTGACTGTTCATTTTCATGGCAAGTCCCAAAATGGCTTTCAACCATGGCCTCTTTTGCTTCGCCAGCCTCATAGCCATAACAATTTTTTTTCTTGCGATTGGCAGACCATATTTCCTTAAAAAGAGCTGAGTAACTGTAGCTTGACCAAAACAACTTAGATCTATTCTTGCCTTAATCAAAGAAATATTGTCCTTGCTGATGTTG
Organism: Desulfobacterales bacterium S5133MH16; assembly: GCA_001751005.1. Taxonomy (GTDB): domain Bacteria; phylum Desulfobacterota; class Desulfobacteria; order Desulfobacterales; family UBA11574; genus S5133MH16. The sequence goes on along the minus strand of MAXL01000100.1, from coordinate 2,332 downwards.
TATCTTCTGGTCATGCCATCCACCAACTCCTGGCTATAAAAAACCGTTTCGACATTCTGGGGCGGAAAATTTTCATTAACGGGACCTCCCGCCTTTGTATAAACAAACGCTTTTTTCAATAATAGGGCCGCCAGGAAACAAGGAGGGCTGCAACGAAAATCTTGCGCATGAATAACGTCAATCCGATTCGTTCTGCATTCTCGAATTATTCTAAATGCTGCAAACAAATTAAAGAAGGGGTAATAATATGAAAGCTGAGAAACTGAGGTGATTATACACCTGGCAGGAGCAAACATTTTCAATCCTGTCTCGGGCCAAGTCGGGGCCGCCACGTATAGTTCGTGTCCATTGTACGACAAGGTTTTAAGAATTGCTAGGGCTGATTTATAGTGCCCGCCAATTTTGGGGGGGAAACCAAAAACAAATAATATTCTCATGCTTGACCTGTGTCGGACTCATGTCAAAGTTTTAAAGCGATAATATTAAAAAATCTTTTTGTCAGCTTTTGAAAATTATCGCACCTAACGCAGCCATTTTGTCGAAAAACTTATCATATCCTCGGCCAATTTGCCAAGCATCTTCGATGACTGTTTCGCCATCTGCCACCAATCCGGCCAACGACAATGCAGCCCCGGCCCTCAGGTCCGTAGCCGTAACGTGATTCCCATGTAAAACAGCCTTTCCAACAATACATAGCATATTCCCTTCTATCTTGAATTGCCCGCCCATCTTTCTTATTTCCTCAGCATACCCGTATCTGCCAGGAAATCGCAAATCAATTATTCTACTTTCTCCTTGCGCACAAAAACCATAAACAGCAAACAGGGGCTGCATATCGGAATTAATACCAGGATACGGCCCAGTAGCTATATCAATGGGATAACAGTGTCCGCTGCGAACGATCAAGGAATTATCTCCACGATAAAATTTGGTTCCACTTTCTCGCAAATGTATAAGAGGCACCTCCAAATGATCAAACGGAAAGTCGATAATTTCAACATCTCCGTTTGTGATTACTGAACCAATTACCCAGGTAATTGCCTCCATATTGTCAGCAATAGGTGTATGCTGGGCTCCGATGAGACCTTCGCTGCCTTCAATTTCTATATGCTCCTGTCCATAAACAGTGATCTTTGCACCCATTTTTTTTAGAAAAGTGATAAGATCCAAAATTTCCGGCCGTATATGAGGGTTCCAGACTTGAGTGACACCTTCAGCCAGAGCACCACACAAAATAGCATTTTCAGTCGCGCCGGTAGAACGGATGGGAAGATGAATATCAGTTCCTTTGAGTCCGTTTTTTGCTTCAGCGCACAACATATTCCCTTCTACCCATACCTCGGCGCCTAACTGACGTAACAACATTTTGTGAAGGTCATATTTACGATCGCCTATCTGACAACCACCAGGTAGTGGTGCTGCGCCTTGACCCGTTCTGGCGACAAGGGCACCAAGGATCAGTAGAGTGTTGCGAATAGAACGACCCTCCCAACTCAGTTTGTTCTGAATCTTTCCTGTCTCGGTGATAATAACCTTTTCATCCACTACGAAACATTCTTTACCCAAAGCTTTAAGCATTTCAAGGTGGATCCGGGCATCAAGCAGATCGGCAGGGTAATTATTAATTTCAATTTTTTCTTTGGTGAGGAGAGAAGCCGTCAAGAGCTTAAGAACACTATTTTTTGCACCATTAAGCTGGACAGACCCCTCAAGTCGGGAGCGGCGGATAACATATTGTTTAATTTCTTCCATTATTTCCAATGCTCCATATCTTCCGGCACATAGATAACTTCTCGTTCGAGTTGAATGCCATATTCATCAAAAATGCGCTTTTGTCCTATTGTGATAAGTTTTTTGATATCTTCTGATCTTGCTCTGCCTATATTGACTATCCAATTTGCATGCTCATTTGCGACCGTTGCATCTCCAATCGTCATACCTTTCATCCCTACCCTTTCTAAATACCCGCCGGCAGGTTTTTGGCCTGGAAAGCTTTTGAATACAGATCCGCAGTTTCGTCGGTTTCGCGGTTGTTTCTGTCGTCTGTCGGCTATGATCTGTTTTATTTTTTCCTGGATATTCTTTCGCCCGTCCAGGCAGGGTCGGTAAAACCTCGCTGACAAAACAATATTTTTGGTAGCTGAAAAACAGGTGTGACGGTAGGAAAAATCCATCTCCTGCTTGGTAATGGTACTGACCTTTCCATTGGGCGAAAGAACCTTAGGAATGGGGATGAAATAACTTCCCCAACTATGCATCACAGCTTCAGGCCACCTTTGCCCGATCTCAAATCACAAAAATATCAAAATAGCCCGCTATTCCATCAACTTTT
>MAXL01000099.1 GCA_001751005.1 Desulfobacterales bacterium S5133MH16 | reverse complement strand
CGCAATATACTTTTATATTGGAAAGCCTTATTTCGACGATTAATGCGGACTTGCCGGAGGAGGAGCGCTACTGCCGCCGCCACCACCGCCGCCTCCGGCAAGAGCAGCAATACCACCGACGGTTACAAGTCCGATAAGAACTTTTGCGGTGGTTGACATTCCTTTAGCTTTATCCGCCGGTTTATCTTTTTTCTCTTTTGGCTCCTCTTTTTTCTCTTTTGGCTCCTCTTTTTTTTCTTCTTTATCTTCAAACAGGCCTGCCTGAGCCAATCTCAGCTCCTGACCGGCGTTGATTCTCCTGGTTTCACCGTCGCCGACCGATAATAAGATTGATCCGCCCTCAAGCACTCCAACCCTGGTAATGCCCTCCGTAACCGATACATAGCCTTGGAGCAAACCGGATTCTGAAGATGCATTCAGCAAAATTTGATGTGTGGTGACCACACCATCCGGAGTTTGGAATACCAGAGCATGGGGCATGGAGGAAAGCGCAAAATATACCGTTCCGGTTTTAACGGACAATTTGCGGGAGTCGGGATCTGTTTTAACGGAAAACAGGCTTTTGTCTATTGCCACCAGATAAAGGTCGCTCATTTTGACACCGCACTCGCCCTGGACGGATAAGAAGGTGCCTTCGGGAAAAGGCGCTTCAGAACTGAACTCTCCAACCTTTTGATTCCCCTGAAATAAGGTGACCTTGCCTTTAGGGAGTATTCTTCCCACAGACAATCCTGAAGCAAAACTAGTTGATACAAACGCCAGAAGTGAGAAGATAGCAACAATTTTGAATTTGGTTTGGCTATTTGTTAACCATTGCATACACTTGTCTCCTTTTTTATGTGGGGAGGGTACGAGATATAAAAAATCTTTGTATTCATAACTAAATTACAATAAAAAATATAATTGTTCATCTTCAATGTCAATATAAAAACTAACATGAATGATCCTATCTAAAAAGTTCATGTTCTGCGTAACCACGAAGATCACGAAGTCCACGAAGTATAATAAATTTAAGCATCTTCGTGTTTCTTAGTGTACTTCGTGGTAAAAAAATATTGCTATAAAAAGGACAAAATTTAAAAATAAGCGCCTAACCCCTGATAATTGCAAATAAACATCATGAAAAACAGCAGACAATCTCATATAAAAAGAAACCTTTGGCTCAGGGCACAAATCATCCAGGCTGTGCGCACATTTTTCATTGATAATGACTATCTTGAAGTCGAGACACCCTGCAGGATTCCTGCTCCCGCTCCTGAAGCCCATATTGATGCTGAAGTTTCAGGTGACTGGTTTTTGCACACTTCCCCGGAGCTTTGTATGAAACGGCTTATTGCGGCCGGATATCCGCGCATTTTTCAGATTTGCCGGTGCTTCCGTCAAAAAGAGAGGGGCTCAAAACACCTGCCTGAAATGACTCTGCTGGAATGGTATGCGGCCGGCCATAATTATTTTAATATGATGGATCAGTGTGAAGAATTGATACGGTTTGTGGCTCGCCGAGCCGGGTTTAAAAATTTTTTGGTTTACCAAGGCAACCGAATTGATCTTAACCCTCCCTGGCCCCGGATGTCGGTGACAGATGCATTTGAGAAATTTTCATCCGTTTCCATGGAAACAGCGATGTTACAGGATCGATTTGACCAGGTGACGGCCTTTGACATTGAACCGAATCTGGGTTACGGAAAACCGCTTTTTCTTTATGATTACCCTGCTTCGGCTGCCTCTCTGGCAAGACTGAAACCGGAAAACCGTTCCATGGCCGAAAGGTTTGAGCTTTATATAAGCGGTATGGAACTGTGCAATGCCTTTTCAGAACTGACCGATCCGCTTGAACAGAGAACAAGATTTGAGAATGAACAAAAGAACCGCAGCAAATTCGGATTGCAGGCATATCCCTTGCCCGAAAAATTTTTGGATTCATTGCAATATATGCCGGAAGCTTCCGGCAGTGCTCTGGGTATGGACCGTCTGGTGATGCTCTTTGCAGATACAACCCGAATTGATGATGTGGTGGCGTTTACGCCCGAAGAACTTTGAGCTGGGTGTTTCATACAGCATAGGTGTAAGGAATAGACTCTTGACAAATTCGTTGAATCATAGTGTATTCCGACGGGCTTAAGGCTCAATTAAAAATAACTTAATATTACTGTAGAGAAAATCAAAATGGAAAACAAAGAAACCAAGTACCAGGCAGATATCGAGTGGGAGCAGCGCAAGTTGTGCAGAGATGAGAGCTGCATCGGCGTGATCGGTGCGGACGGCCGATGCAAGGAATGCGGATTGCCCTTTGAAGAGGGTCCTTCCGATGGGATAGAAGAAGAACCGGCCATGGAGAATTTAGAAGAGTCTGAAACAGAAGAAGAATTAGATGACGTTGAAGAAAACGGGGAAGAGAAATTCGATTTGGATTTAGAATGGGAACAGCGCAAATTATGTAGCGATGAAGGCTGTATCGGCGTGATCGGTCCGGACGGTCGTTGCAAAGAGTGCGGCAAACCTTATGAAAAAGATGAACATCGAACATCGAACGTCCAACATCGAATGATGAATAAAAATAACCAATGTTGAACAGTTGCCAAATATCAGAACAGGCAAGTATGTTGCGGGCCAATTGTTAAGATCGGGAACTTCATCTTATCCAAACCATTATCCCAAAACCCATTGTTCCACCATTCCAATTGTGAGCGAAGCGAACTAAGTTCGATTTTTGTTATGAGTATCAAAACGGCCGAGAAGAATAAAAAATAGTCATTCAAGGTTGGACGTTCATGTTTTTAATT
>MAXL01000098.1 GCA_001751005.1 Desulfobacterales bacterium S5133MH16 | reverse complement strand
TCATATCAAAAGGTTATGATTTAGTTATTTGAAAGTCCGATTTAGACGGTTTCGTAAAAAGTTCAAATTCAAGGCGTGCAAATTTTGTAATCATGAGGAGTACTTATCGTACGTTGAATGATTACGAAATGCAGCACAACGCAGAAGTTGGACTTTTTACGAGACCGTCTTTATTTATTCAAGAAAAAGGGGATAATATATATTTTTGATCTTTAACCTGTTCCACCTTCCATGAAAATCGCAGGTATTGCCATGCTCAAAGTAAAAGACATTATGACAAGAGAGCTGATCACCGTTTCCCCCGACACGGAGATTGTTCAGGCAACAAAGCTTCTTCTGGAGAACCGCATCAACGGCATCCCCGTGACGGATGAAACGGGAAAACTGGTGGGAATTCTCTGCCAGAGTGACCTGATTGCGCAACAGAAAAAACTTCCCATCCCTTCTTTTTTCACATTTCTTGATGGATTGATTGCGCTAACCTCCATGAAACAAATCGAAAAGCAGGTTCAGAAGATTGCTGCCATCACTGTGGCCCAGGCCATGACGCCAAACCCGGTCACGGTCCAGCCCGAAACGGACATCGAAAAGGTAGCTGCCCTCATGGTGGACAAAAACTTTCACACGATCCCTGTGGTGGATGAAGGAGAGCTTGTAGGGATCGTTGGTAAAGAAGATATTCTGAAAACCCTTATTCCGGGATCAGATGCATAACTCCCCGATTTTAAAAAATATTCACTTATCACCTTTAACCCGATTCCGTTCATTGTCAGTCTTGCCGTCGGCGTGCCCGAATCGGGTGCCTGCCAGGATCTTCTGAACCGCCGCTTCCATGCTGGTGCTGCGCCCGACCAGCCATGCGGGCATTTTTGGAAACCCGCTGATCAGGGCCACAAGCGTCGACGCCGTGTAAGGTACCGACTGGATCAGCAGCATGAACACCCACAGGTAGGCGTCCGGTGAATTCATTGTCGTGCACCGAAACACGGCAAACGAGGCCAGCCACAAGGCCAGCATGAACAGCACTTCCTCCCTGGCGGCGGAAAGAGCGTTGGTCAGGGGTTGGGTGGCTGCCATCTTGGGCGTGCGAAAGAAGGCCCGATCTTTTCGGAAAAGCCCCGTAAGCATGGCCCGGCCGATGACATGCGTCAGCGCCAGGCCGGCTAAGGCGGCGGCCATTGTCTGGCGAGGGCTTGCTCCCACCCGGGTGGTGTAGAGATGGGTTAGCTTGATCATCTTGAAGCAGAACAGGGCCAGGGGTAATGCGACGAACATGATCAGAGGAGGGTCCACCTTGCGAGGCATCCACACCATGGCCATTGACCAGCTCAAGGCGGCAAAGTTGAAAACCAGATTAAAACCGTCGGCCAGCCACGGCAGCCATCCGGCGACAAAGTGGTACCGCTGCCCCCGACTCAGGCCGCTGCGTCCCAAAAGGGCGCTGCGGTGGCGCCGCATGATCTGAGTCGCACCGAAGGCCCACCGGAAACGCTGTTTCTTGAAATCAGCGAGCGTATCAGGCATCAGGCCCTTGCCGTAACTCCGGGACACATAGACCGCCTCGAAACCGCGTTCGAAAATACGCAATCCCAACTCGGCATCCTCGGTGATACACCACTCCGCCCAGCCGCCGATGTCTTCCAGCACTTGCCGACGGACTATCGTCATGGTGCCGTGTTGGATGATGGCGTTGCGCTCGTTTCTGGTAATCATACCGATGTAAAAAAACCCGCGGTATTCGGCGTGCATCATGGCCTTGAATGTGTTGACATCACCGTCTCGATAGTCCTGGGGCGCCTGAACGATGGCAATGCGCGGGTTGGTAAACAAGGATACGAGGTCCTTGAGCCAGTCCGGATGGACTTGGTAGTCGCTATCGATCACTGCAACGATCTGAGCATCCGGCGCCGTCTGGTCGAGGGCGTAGTTCAGAGCCCCGGCCTTGAATCCTGCCAGCGGATTGACGTGAAAGAACCGAAAGCGCGGGCCGAGCTTGCGGCAATGCGCTTCCACGGGCTGCCAGATCGTCGGCTCCTGGGTGTTGTTGTCGATGACGATCACCTCAAAGTCCGGATAGTCCAGCGCCGCCAGGGCGTTCAGGGTCTTGATGACCATATCGGGAGGCTCGTTATAGGCCGGCAGATGGACCGAGACTTTGTGCGGCACAAACGGGACCCCTTCCTGTGGAATGAACAGGCGGGTTCGGTAGCGTGCCCAGTGCGCCTCGGCCCACTCGTGAGCCTCGGCCAGAAGCATCAGCATAACGCCGATCATCCCTAAGAACAGCAGCAGACCCACGAGCAGGATGTAAGGGGACAGGTACTGGCGACTGTAGTCGTTGACTACCCAGACGGCGGCTGTGGCCGCGGCAAAGGCGACGATGGCCAGGAAACTTCGCCCGCCCCGACGCAACGCGCGTCTGTCGAACAACAGCAGGCTGAAAATAATCAAGGCCACCACTACGGACAGGAAGGCCAGTACTTTCCAGTGGGGAATGCGGACCACCGGTGCGGTGAAGGGAAATTTGGGCTGGCGGTGCACGTCATATACGCCCCAGTAGGCGCCCACCGAGCCTTCGGACGCTGCCTTCCAGGGCTGGTCGAAGGCCTCCATCACGTAATAGATGTAGCGCCGCTGATCGGCTTGGTTCAAAAAACGCCTCAGGAACAGGGCCTCGTTGGCGCTGGAGGCCACGGCGGACTGGCGGGTCCGGCCGTTACTGGGCCAGCCCACTTCGCCAATCACAATGGGCATACCGGGAAAGGTGTGCTGCAGCAGGTCTATCTTATCGAAAATGTAACCCACCGCCCGATCAACGTGCACCCCTTCCCAGTAAGGAAGCATGTGAACGGTGATATAGTCCACGTGACGGGCCAAATCCGGATGCTTGATCCATACGTGCCACGGTTCGGCGGTGCTCACCGGCTGCCAAACAGCCTCGCGCAAATAGTCAAGGTGCCCGAAGAGTTCCTCCTTGGGCATATTACCCCGGAGCACCACTTCGTTGCCGACAATCAGACGCACAACGTTGCGGTGGGTCCAGGCCAGCCGCTTGGCGGTTTCAACCTCCTGGTGGTTGCGTGCCTTGTCATCGCCGATCCAGACCCCGAGTGCCACGTTGATGTTGTGCTTTTCCGCCAGAACAGGAACCTGGCCCAGCGGGCCGTCAACACTGTAAGTTCGCACGGCATAGGTTTTGCCGGACAACCGTTCAAGATCCTCCTCGATCTCCTGCTCCGATGGGTAGTCGCGGGCAATGCCGTCCTGATCGGCACGGAATGGGGAAAAGGAAAAGCCCTGTATGTTATTCGGCCAAGGCGGCTCAGGGACAGGGCGGTTGAAATAGGCCCACAAACTGAACGTCACCACCGCAAAGGTAATGACGATCAGCAGGTCGGCAAAGATAGTGGAACGATTCATTATATGGGATCATCCGGTATACAGTGACAATGATACCCGAAATACGGGCAATTAAAAATGATGGCTTCGTAAAAAGTCCAACTTCTGCGTTGCGCTGCATTCCTCGTCACTGCGATGTACTATAAGTACATCTCATTCCTCGGAATTTGCGCGCCTTGAATTTGAAGCTTTTTACTTTGCCATCAAAATCTGACTTTTTACGAGACCGTCAAAAGTCAAATATCGAAAGTTAGGCGCATTGTCAATGATCAAATTTTATAAAACTTCTCACAATTTCAATGGGTTTGGATGTCATGAAATGAATTTATCACATAAACTTGATAAACTCGTAAAAAGTCCGATTTAGACGGTTTCGTAAAAAGTTCAAATTCAAGGCGTGCAAATTTTGTAATCATGAGGCGTACTTATCGTACATTGAATGATTGCGAAATGCAGCATAACGCAGAAGTTGGACTTTTTACGAGACCGTCAAACTTATGTTTTCGAAGATCAGGTCTTATCATTCGCGTCGAGTCGCCAGTAGTCCGTGGGCCTTCCGCACCATTCAAGGAATTGTCTTGTGTCATTGCCAAGCTGCTCTATCGCCCATTGTCGATCCGTTGGGTTCCAGGTTGTGTCAATATGGGGAGGTCGGCCGGACAGTTGCATCTTTTTGATTCTACTTTCACTCGACGCAATAGCCAAATGGGAATACTGGATCTTAATGGAAGGATCTACATCCATAAACTTGAAAACATCTGCCAGCACTGCATCCGGATCAGCAACGTACTCATCGAACCATATGATCTTGATGTGATGATCCGAAAAGTACTTTCTGTAAATACTGATATTTTTCCAGTACCGGCTCGACTCGATAATGTTTGGCTCTCTGCGAACCATATCATTTATGGAGTTTTCAATGGACTGAAAACCTGGCGTGGTCAGCCACTCGATGTAAGCCGATTCCATTCGGTCAAGGGGATGACGGACTGAGTAAAGGATTTTTGCGTCCGGAACATGCTTAATAATACGCGATATTGTGTTGGGAAAGGCCCTTGCGCGTGAGTATGACGTGGACGCATCCACGATAGCCCTTTCCCCGTTATAGAGTGAAAAAAGGGACATATACCAGTCCCAACCGCGGGCGTATTGACGGTTTTCGGAGAAAAAATGCGGCTCCTTCCCTTTGACAACCATAACGTCGGGATGGTTCGAAAGCATCACGCCAATGCTGGTAGTGGCCGACTTTTGTGCACCGATTAATAAAAAATTGGGTTTGGGCATGTCACATGATATCCTACTGCATATAAATCTTGCTTTTATTTCACCACTCTAATTTTATGTGTCTTCCGTAATCTTTTCCATAGTGTTTCAATAATGGCAAAGCATGCACCGTCTTCATTTAATTTTTTATTTTTGGTCACAAACCTGCAAGATTCCATGAGTTCATTACCAGACCAAAGACGGAATATATTTTTGATATAAGCACCCAAACTTGAATTGAGATCAACCAACTCACCATATGTCATATTCGCTATGATGACCTTATCCTTAAGCACCATTTTCGATATTAATATGTCAACAGCTTGATTTACTGTTTTTGGAGTTTCAGGAAGTTTCTCAAAATAGTCTTTTTCGGAAAAATCGGTAATACTATAACCGGGAGAGGCATTCATTAGATCCAATATTAATGCACTCTCGACGATACCCGCTGTGTGTTTTCCTATATCAGGATTTATGTCTCCACTCGGGCCAATCACATATAACACATCGATATGCCTCAGTTGAATCCAATCCTTAATCAGAGATGCCGCTTCAAAGGCAATTGTTTGGTTAAGGTCTATCCCAAGCAGCTGGCGTTTATGCTTCAAAGTCATCTTCCTGGCATAATCAAAATCGCCGGTTAATTTGCCGTATGATATTATAAGGGTTCCTTTTGAGTCTTTTATGTTCTGTTCGATACATTCGGAATAATTGTCGGTGGGCATTTCTTTAAGCCTATATCTGCCGGGCAATGTTCCTGTCTTGGTAATCCGTCCCTTCGGAATCCACCCACCATGGGGAAATCCCAGTTTTATTGCAATATCAAGAACTGCCTGATCTTCTTCGGTTTGACCGCCTGATATGATTTTTTTTATCATGTCTTTATAAGATCCATAAGTTGTAATGGAAGAATGGAATGCTGGCCTCTGGCTCGTAGTGCCTACGGCTCGGAGAGAATATTGGGAGTAAGGGCAGAAATAAATCATTTAAATTGTAAAAAACTCCTTCAAACCCATCATTCCATTACTCCATCATTCCATTATTCCCTCCGGGGCGTAGGCCCTACGGGCCGGAGGCCAATTGGGGCGAAACCCCTAAGTTCTTGTCTGTCTGGCATAGATTTTTCTCATTCTAACAGACTGCGGGTCAAGGTTGGTCAGGCCGTATTCATCAGCCCAATGCATTGCTTCCAGGTATTCCTTTACAGAAATCCTTCGGTTGATCTCAGGGTATTCAAGGGCTTTATAATCCGGAAAATATTGATGCATGATGTTCACATAGGTTGATTTTGGGAGATTTTCAGCTACCCATCTAACGAATTTCTCTGTACCGGCTTCATTGTTTGGCATAACCAAGTGCCTGATCATCAATCCATGAATAGCAATTCCCTGGCTATTGATCAGGTGCTTTCCTACCTGCCTGTGCATTTCTAGAACCGCTTCTTGAGACACTTCTGGATAGTCTGGTGCTACAGATAAATACTTCGACGCTTTCGAAGCCTCCATATATTTCATATCCGGCAAATAAATATCCACGATGCCATCTAGAATCTTCAATATTTCAACTCGCTCGTAGCCGCTGGTGTTGTAAACCAAGGGGAGACGAAGTCCTCTCTTGAAAGCAATCCTTGTTGCATTGAGGATATTTGGCATAACGTGGGTTGGTGTTACTAAGTTGATGTTGTGGCAGCCAATCTTCTGGAGGTAGATCATCATATCTGCCAGATCCTCGTCTTGAACTTCTTTCCCATATCCTTTGATGGAGATAGGCCAGTTCTGGCAAAAAACACAACGGAGATTACAGTTGGAAAAGAAGATTGTTCCGGATCCTCTTTTTCCCACTAGCGATATCTCTTCACCAAAATGTGGATGTGCCGTGTAGACCATGAGCTTGGCCGGTGCACGGCAAAACCCTTGTTCGCCATTCTGCCGATTGGCACCGCACAACCGGGGGCAAAGTTCGCATTGTTCGAAAATTGAATAAGCTTGCTCAACTCTCTTGGCTAATTCCCCTTCTTCCTCAAGCTTCGCATAGCAAGGATACCATTGTTCTCTTTTTTTATTCAAAGCAAAGAGAGACTTGTGGCCGAAAAACAGAGAGCCGCCCAATATGAGCGATCTTTTTATGAAATTGCGCCGTGTTAATTTCATTAGGGAAACTACATAATATTTAATTTTTTTTCAAATTCTTATGCAATAAGAAAGACATTCTTGGACTTCGCTTTTTTAATTCGTTTATGGGGTTTTATATCTCTTTTTTAAGCGACCAAACTCATAACTTAAATATATCATTCACGATTTCGAATGTAAACCTTGAACTTTTTGGGCTTTAATTTTTCCGGGTTTTACAGGATAATTCCCAAGATATTACAGCGATAATTACCTTTTTAAGTTAAGTAGCACTGGGGCGGGCCATAATTCGATGAGGTTGACAAAAACTGATTGTGATTTTAATGCACATTATTCTCCGGTCTCCGGATTCCGGTTTCCCTTTTAAACATTGCTAATTCTTTCCCAGGTGCCGCTCTTTTCTCTTAAAGTGTTCCTGTAACTCTTTCAAAATGGCCTGGTCGCGGTCATAAACATCATTGCGAAAATGAACATTATCATCATCCAAAGTATGAAAAGCGGTGGCATAGAGCAGCAACACGGGGATAGGCTTATTCAGATATACTGTCTTTGTTTTCCCGGTTTCAATAAGTTGTTCAATTTTATTTAGATTCCAATTTTCTGGATTTTTTAATAACGCCTCTGCTAAATGGAAGGGATTCTCAACCCGGATGCAACCTGAACTGAAGGTACGGGTTTCCCTTTCAAATAATTCCTTACTGGGTGTATCATGTAAGAAAACAAAGTGTTTGTTGGGAAAAATAAATTTCACCCGTCCCAGGGCATTGCTTGGACCGGGCTCCTGACGAATGGAATAGGGAAAATTTTTACCAGTATATTTTGACCAGTCCAAACTGGCCGGATTAACAGGTTTTCCAGAGCGGTCGATCACTTTCATATTCTTTTTTTCCAAATACGTACTATCTCTTTTGATAGCAGGCAGCACATCCTTCTTAAGAATAGTGGGGGGAACTGTCCAGGTAGGATTAAATACCAGATATTTTAATTCTGCCTTGAATATCGGGGTCCGGCGGTAATCTTTTCCAACTTGTGCCCGGGCCTTCCATACCAATTTATTATCACCTATATAATTCGCTTTGAAGCCAGCAATGTTCACCAAAATAAACTCATCATCAATATCACGGTAAACCCAGCGGCCCCTCTCCAGGTTGACTAAAATTTGTTCAATACGTTTTTGAACCGACACGTTCATGGTCTCCAGAGTATTTTTACCGATTACCCCATCAGGATTGAGGCCGTGTCTGTTCTGAAAGTGCTGCACCGCTTCAAACAGAGCATCATCAAAAAACTGATCCTGAAGGTTTTGGGAGTCCTTTAAGTCGCCTGTAATCTGCAAGCGTTGTCGAATTAGCGGAATCCGCTCATCGCTCATATCTTTTTTAAGTACCGGTCCTTCCGGGATAGTCGGCCAACCCCCGTTCTCCGCGATTGTCCGGTATTCTTCGAGGCCTTTTCGCAGGACCACAAAAAACCGCTCATCCGGCATGATCTCTCTTAATGCCTGATATATGTCCTGAGAATTGATTAAATTCTGGAGCCAGGTTGCGGGTTCAATGTCCTCGATCTCGCGGTAAATATTCCAATTGGCATCGAGACGCTCCGGATCAACTTTTCCGAAAAGAATATGATAGACAATTCGTGTCAATGCATCCGAAAGTGCGATATCAAAATCTGCCAGCAACTCCGGTGCCGGATTATCCGTCTGTTCTAACTGCTGTTTTAAGTCACCAAGCTTCTCCTGATGATAATCAGCGGGATATAGTCCTTCACGATCCATCTCTCCGATGATTCTGAGCAGTCCTTCAACATTTCGGGGATTGGTCCATGCCGGTCGAAAATCACGTTGCTCATAGAGTTTCGGCAATACCACTATTCCCGATATACTGGCATCTTGTAAATACATCTCTTTAAACTGTTGTACATGTTCTGCGCGGCTGCGGATAATTTCCTGTACAGCTTCATCAGAGGCCAGGAGTGTTGTGAATGGCAAAATTAACAGGGGAAACAGGTACATTATTACAAACGATTTAAGGGGAATACGATTCACTTTCGTTCTCCTAAATTATAAAAGGATAAAGATGATGGAGATTTAAGGATGCTCTATTATCTCGGCTTCCTCAGTCGTTGGCACCCCATTCTTGGCCGCGATCTCCGGCCCTAGAAGTATGGCCATCCATCGCGTTTCTTCTCTACTGTCTAAAGCTATCTTGGCAGTCATGGTCAACGGAACGGACAGCAGCATCCCTACCGGTCCCAGGACCCATCCCCAGAAAAGAAGCGATAAAAAAACCACCAGTGTGGAAAGGCCAAGACCACGGCCCATAAATCGCGGTTCAATAACATTACCCACCAGCAGATTTATAACAACGAAACCGGCTGCCACGATAACGGATTTGACAAATCCGAGTTGGATAAGGGCGAGCAATACGGCCGGTATGGCCGCGATAATCGAACCGATATTGGGTACATAGTTCAAAAAGAACGCCAGAAGGCCCCAAAGCACGGCATAATCAACCCCGACAATGGAAAGCCAGATAAAAACCGCAATGCCGGTACCAAGGCTCACCCAGGTCTTAATGGCCATATATTGTTTAACGGTGTTGATGAACTTGTCGAAATTTTCCAGAGAGTTTTTTTCATTTCCAAACATTGTATGCAACTTGATCGGAAAACTTGAGGCTTCGATTAACATAAAAATCACGATCATCAAGATTAAAAGCCCATTGGTGAGGACCTTTCCCAGACTGTTCAATCCCGTGGCAACAAGTTTCATGGCCGATCCCGTGTCAAACAGTTTCGTCACTGCCAGGCCTGCCGTATCTATTTTGTGTGATTCTAGCCAGGTTATCACTCCGGCGATAAGCGCACGAAGCTTGGCTTCATATACCGGAAGATCACCTGAAAAATCTTTGATTGATGAACCGACCAGTCCTGAAATTAAAAAGCCGATCAATAAAACGCCAAAAATTACGATAATCAGGGCCAGCCATATGGGAAGGCCTTTTCGGTGCAACCAGAATAACGGTGGGGTACTGATGATAGCGATAAATACTGCCAGCAGGAAAGGCACCACGATGGTCACGGCGGCACGCATACCCGCGATAACCACCACAAAGGCCGCAACGGTCAACAAAATTTGGGATGCCGATGCTCTATGAGAAATTTCTTTCATGGTTTTCAACCCGAATATTTCGTAAAAAACAAAAGTTGCTGATTAAAAACTTTTTTTTTGCAACCATCTATTTTTGACGGTCTCGTAACAAGTCAGATTTTGATGGCAAAGTAAAAAGCTCCAAATTCAAGGCGCGCAAATTCCGAGGAATGAGACGTACTTATAGTACGTCGCAGTGACGAGGAAT
>MAXL01000097.1 GCA_001751005.1 Desulfobacterales bacterium S5133MH16 | reverse complement strand
GTTTTTGACTGCCCACTCGTGGTCAAGGTTTATGTAGGTTGGCTTTGCCGCTCCGTAAAGGGCGCTCGCAATGCCCGGTCGTGGTGGAAAGTATCCAAACGAAGCGTGAAACTCGCTGAACTTCTGGGCGCCAAAATAGTCCATAATCTTCTTACAAAGTTCGAGCTTTTTGGTCCCCTTGAGAATGACCGTATAGTTACCCTCGTAGCCGATTCCCTCAACAGGGATTGTCCACTGGAGAGGATAACCCTGTTGAATCCTGTTGAGGACATTCTCATCCGCTGTGATTCCCAGAAGGAATTCGCCCCTGCCCACAAGATCAGTGGGCGCATTTCCGCTCTTGGTGTAAAAGGCCATGTTCTCATCCAGATCTCCAAGGAATTCCCAACCCTCTTTTTCTCCGTAAAGCTGGAGAAAAGAGTAATTGATCATGAAGGCCGTTCCCGAAGTCCTGGGTGAGGGAGCAATGATCTGTCCCTTCCACTTGGGGTCCAAAAGATCCTTCCAGCTCATGGGCATACCCCAACCTTTTTCGGCCAGTTTCTTTTTGTTGCCTACCAAAATGAATGAGAAAGTTCCAAGGGCGTACCAACAGCCATCAGGATCTTTGAATACAGGGTCTATGTCTGCCCATGAGGGGGCTTGAAAGCACTCATAAATCCCCTGTTTCTTTCCCTCAATAGCCTGGGCTGCACCGTAAGAAATGACCATGTCGGCATTAAAACGTGGCTTTTCAGTCTGAACTCTGGCCCAACACTCACCCCAGGACAAGGTGATATTTTTTATTTCTATCCCAAGGTTCTCCTTGACATTCTTAGCGATGGCTTCATTCACCTCCCGGGAATATCCCATGTAAGCGCTGATCGATTCTTTAGCCTGAAGGCCACTGGAAGAAAAAGTTAGGCCAAGGGCCACGGCTGCAATTATTAAAAGTTTCCCTTTCATTGTGCACCTCCTTAAAATTAGAGTTGTTGGGTGGATAAGGCTCCATGACTTACAAGGTCATGACTCCCCATTAACGGACACGTCTACCTATGTCTATTTCACCTCCTTTCCGCCTCAAATGATTTGTTGTCTGACTTCCCTCTCCCCTGTCGAAGATCCCGATCATATCGGGGGTGGGAGGGCTCTGATGTTGTTACTGGGATTCGGGTTACTAAAAAGAGATACATAAAAAGATCAAATGCAGTCAAATTTCCAGACGACTTGTAACGATTACACTAATAATATTGGAGCTAAGCATGGAAAAAATCAACAAATAATAATAATGTCTCGACTGGCCCGTGTTTTGGCAGGTTGGGATTTTCAGAAGTCACTATTTAGCTAACAAAACTGTAAATTTATCTAATACTTATCAGAAACATAAGTCAATGCAATAATTATCATAATATTAATAACAAAAAGTTATTTTATGGATTTGTTCACAAAACCATATTTATTGGTAATACCTCCGGAGAGAGATTCAATTTGCGGGTCCAGGTCCTTCCATTCCGGCATAAGCACAACGCAATCATCACGGGAAAGTTCACGCTCCATAAGCAGCTGTATACTCGATTTTTTTATGTATTATAATGCCGCGTTCGGCAAGTTCTGTGAATACCGCTGATGGTTCAAAAGCCAGTTCAGGAGCCATCACACCAGACCCGCGAACCTGGCCATGGGCGATCATCTGGGCGCCGATACTCATGGGGATGCCCACACAGCGTGTATAAGCACGCAGCTTTTCCCATCCTTTGGCCGAGCCGTCCGAGGCCGGATGGGTATGGGTGAGGATATGCCGGTACTTTTTCCCCTCACGACTGCCGGTGACCTCCACGTGCAGCGCGTAACCGTAAAGATCGGTAGTCTGCCCCTCTTTGGACTGCAGAAGATAGCCGGCGATGGCATCCAGGATCCTCACCTGGGTGCCGTCCACTTCGATTTTGTCGTTACGCATGAAGCCCCAGTCATATAGGGTGCGAATCAGCACCATGTTTTTGGGCGGCCAGGTACCGCGCACTTCGATCAGTTGAATCTGTTTATCAGCCAGTGACTTTGGAAGGGTCATGGTTTCGGCATGGGGAATGATGTATTGGGTATGGGTTCCGAAAGGAGACGGCAGCTCGATTTCCCTGGGACGGGCAAAGGGCGGTACCTGGATAAATTTTCCGTTTTCGTAAACCACGCGGGAGGGCAGATCGGGATCGTACTCCACCCGTGTGGTCTCGGCAATTGCCGGTGAAAAAGCCACCGGCCGGAAGGCACCGTGGCTGATACGGATGGTATCCACCGTCTCCAACTGATCGGCGGCATGCTTGGTCATCAGGTTCGTAATTCCAGGGGTCATCCCCATGCCGGGGATACAGACTTTGCCGTTGTCCGAAAATTGGCGATCAAATTCCCATTCCGCCCCACAACCGTTGAGGTTGATACCATGCACGCCGGCCGCGGCAATGCAGGCAGTGGAACGGTCATTGAGGGAGATGGTGGTGCCGTCCATGACCAGATCATAGTCCTTAATACTGACCACCGCCGGCTGATGATCGTTAACATCGATCTTGAGAAAATCCACCCGGGGGTCATCAAGCCACTTCACCACCTCCAGTCCCTCATCTTCATTATAGTCGGCGATGGTTATTTTCTCGAAATCCGAATATTCCACGAGATCATAGGCCGATTCTCGGCTGATTTTACCGGCGGCCCCTAGGCATAAAATTTTCAATTAATTCTCCTTTCATCCTAAGACAGAAAAAAAGCAGTAACAGAAATCGATTCACTTTGTATATACAATTTAAATTACCATATATCTTCGAACGAATCATGTCAATATTTAATTTCAAACGCCACGAATTCATATCATTTATATCGATAGTTAATATAATTAAATCATATAGATATCTAAATCATAAATAAACTATATCTGCAAAAATGAGATAAACCATCACGCTCGTTAAGAGAAACTATTTGACTTTGTATATGTTGTTG
>MAXL01000096.1 GCA_001751005.1 Desulfobacterales bacterium S5133MH16 | reverse complement strand
TTGAAGCCGGAAAAATAACCGGACTCGACACCCTGCTGTCCGGCAGTTATATCGGCCTGCAACCCGGGACATCAGACAAACCGTCACGGAAATTTATCGCACTACCTCATAAACCACCTATTTCGGAATATGCTCCGGGGCTGCACCTGAAACTCCACGCGCAAGTTCTACACTCTCTGCAAAGAGGCTCCGGGATATATCATAAAAATATCCAGATTGGCTCGGTTCAGCAATATGCTCTTCAGGGCGATGATACTGTACTGATCGATTTTTACATCAAACCGGAATATCAGAACCTGGTCAAAAAAGATACCAGATTCTGGAATGCCAGCGGTATAACCATTTCCGGTGGAATAACTGGTTTGAAGGTTCAGATCGCCTCCCTGGCTTCAATTTTCCGGGGTGGCATTATGATGCAGACTCCTGCAGCAATTACGGATAGCCCGCAGGCGGAAAACGGCCAACTCTTCACCCTTTATGACGATTTTGCGGCGGCAGAGTACGGCATCCCCCTGACCCTGGAACTGGCAAGTGGTGAAGGAATGAAACAGGGGGTAACCAAAATTATATACAGGGGGATGGAGCTTGGTATCATACAGAAATTTGACATCAACAAAGACAAAAATCATACTGTCACAGCCCATGTTCTTCTTGACCCCCGGGCTGAAACCATTCTTAGAGAAGAGACGGTATTTTATCTGATTCGACCGGAAATCTCTCTCATGAAGATTCGTAATCTTGAGACCATTGTCACGGGATCCTATATCACCTTCGTTCCCGGTGAAGGTGCATTTAAAGACCATTTTACGGTAAAGAACGAAAGCCCTCCCCGGCAGAAGAAAGAAGTTGAAGCAGGTGATTTTGGAATCATGTTGACCACAAAGGATCTCGGTTCCATAACGGTGGGTTCACCTATTCTCTACAGGAAAGTTGAAGTGGGTAAAATTACCGGATTCACGCTGCGCCAAAAAGAGGATGATGTCCTATTGACCGGTGTAATCAGCAAACAATATGCAGGTCTGCTGAAAACAACATCCAGGTTTTATAACTTCAGTGGTGTTGATGTGGATGCCGATTTGTCCGGTATTAAGATCAATACCGGATCACTGGTAACGATTGTTGCCGGAGGGGTTGCTTTCTACACCCCTGAACAAGGAAAACCAGCTGTCAAGAACCAGGTCTATTCTCTGTATGAGGATTATGCAGCTGCTGAAAACAGCGATCCGGTCAACCCGGGTGATCGGGTAATTAAGCTAACAGCACGGGATCTTGGTTCCATTGATAAAGGATCACCGATACTCTACAAGAAAGTTACAGTGGGGAAAATTATCGGGTTCAAGCTACGGGCAAAGCAGGGAGATGTCTTGCTGACCGGAGTCGTAAAAAAAGAGTATGCCAACCTTGTGAAAACAACATCCAAATTTTATAACCTGAGCGGTATTGAGGTAAATGCAAGTCTTTCCGGTGTTAAAATTCAAACCGGTTCTCTGGAAACTATTATTGCCGGAGGGGTAGCGTTCTACACTCCGGGAAAAGGCAAAACAGCTGCCAAAGAAAAGGTGTTTCCTCTGTATGATGATTATGAAGCCGCGGACAACAGCGACCGGGTTAAAATCACCATACATTTTGGCCGGACTGACGGATTGAAGAAAGGAGTGCTGGTCAAATATCATGGTGTTGAAATCGGCGAGGTAACCAGAGTTCATTACGAAAAAAATATGGAGACGATTACTGTCGATGCAATGCTGGAACGACAATCCGGCACCCTTTTAAAGGACAAAACTCATTTCTGGCTGGTGCGTCCGGAGTTCAGCCTGACAGGAACCCAGCATCTGGACACCCTTCTCGGTGGGCCGTATATAGCAATTGCCCCTGGAGCGGGAAAGGGGCGTGTTGAGTTTACCGCATTAAAGGAAGAACCGGTAATAATTGACGAACGCCCCGGTTTGAATATTGTCCTGGAAACAGAGAATCTTTTTTCGCTGAAAACAGGTGATCATGTCTATTATCGAAAGGTAAAGGTCGGTGAGATAACCGGGATTCGTCTTTCACCTACTTTTCAGAAGGTTTTGTTAAACGTCATCATTGATAAACCCTTTGTGTCGGTCATCCGGGAACAAACAAAATTCTGGAATGCCAGTGGTGTTCATGTAAGTGGCGGTATTTTCTCAGGCTTCAGTATGTCAACCGAATCAGTTGAAGGCTTAATGGCCGGTGGTATTTCTCTGGCAACCCCGGATAACGATATAATGGGGAAAACGGTTTCAAGCGGACATAAATTTATCCTGTATGGGGAAGCGGAAGATTCCTGGCTGAAATGGAGCCCGAAAATTGGTTCTGGAAAACAGGTAAAAAAATAAAAAAGAAAAATTCAAGACGTAGATTTGACGGCAACAACGAGCTCCTGTAGGGGGGTGAGCTATGAAGAAAGACAAGGTTTTCCGTTCGGTTAGGTGCGACAGATGTCAAAAAATGGTCGATTTGAATAAGGTAAACCTGTTGCCGGGAAGAATTTTTTGTAATCAATGCTTGATTGTCTACGGTCTCTCCTGCTGGTTGAAAAAAGCGAGATTTTCAACTGTTCATTTGGTTGGAAAATCCTGTGATTATACAGGCTGGAGTGATACTCGCAATCGGTTTGCCCGAAACCGTAAAATCTCACCTGAAACATCTTTACCGGAAACTGGGTGTCAACAACCGTAGCGAGGCAGCAGCCGTTGCCGGAGATATCATCTCTTGCAAAACAATCAAAATAAGACCAGAACTGCCGCTTAGGGCAGTCTTATATCCCCCGTTTATCCCCTATTTCAGGGGATGTTTTTTCTTCTCCAGTTGGTAAAATTCTACCTGAAATAAATCAATCATAATAATTGGTACCATATCAGCCCATCTTTTTATGAATATCATAGAAAAAATAATATCTTTCCAGCTCTCATTGAAGGCTAAATACGCCATTAAGGTAGGTTTAGCATTCAGCATTACCTATCTTTTTATTTTAAAGTTTGGCTGGATAAATGCCTATTGGGGACCATTTGTAGTAGGTCAGATTGCACTATTTCCTGGTGCTCAATCATTGCATAATGGTGCCTTGCGTCTAGGATCATTAATCCCTTCCGCAATAGTTGCTACGATCATTTTTGCCGTTGCCCCTCAAAGTCGCTGGTTGTTTATTTTTATGACCTCAGTCATGATGATGGCTGCTACCTATATGATGATTCGAGATCCAAAGCGTGCTTATTTCTGGAATTTAGTAGGGTTTGGTACGCTTGTTTATTTAACCGCCTCAAATACGACATCTGCTCTAATTTTTACCAATATGGCTGACCGGACTCTTGGAAGCGCACTTGGAATTGTCGTTTATACCGTAATAGTTGTCTTTCTCTGGCCCCAAACCAATCTTGCTTCTTTAAAGGGATTATCAACTAAGTTGACGTCTGTTCAGGCTCAAATTTTCAGCCTGATTGGCTCGGAGGATAGAAAGTCATTCAAACAGGCTCTAAAGCAGGAAATACAGCTTGTAACTGGACTCAACCACGCTTTTTTTGCCAAAGGTTCAGAATCATATGAAGTACAGGAAGCCGCTGGGTATTGGAAAGAATTTATGCTTCTGTCTGGTCAATTGGGAGAATCTTTGAGCAGACTGGACACTAGTTTTTCAGGCTTAAGCAATCTTAATATCGACAAAATCATTCCAGAACTCGATGCCTATAAAGGGGATATAAACAGACGCTTTGAACTCGCTGCAGATATTATACAAAATGGCAGCAGAGAGCTTAAGAATGAACGCTTAACTTTAAATATTGATAAGGAATATTTAGAGAGCTTGAGCCCTTTTGAGCAACTTGCCTTTGCTTCAAGCAAAAAAGAGTTCGAGAATATTGCAGAGCTCAGCCGGAAAATAGTGAAATGTGCCAACAATATAATGGATGAATCTGTCCGTAAAAAAGAAGGCTCTCCTCAAAAAATACAAAAAAGCATATATGATCGTTTAACTCCAGATCTTGACATGCTGCGAAGTCTCTTCTTTGTCGGTACCTTTACTTTTATAGTGTATTGTATCTGGGTGTATTTTAATCCCCCAGGGCATATGTTCTGGTTATATATTCCGCCGACAGTTGCCATGGGTGTTGCGGCGACCCCTCAGATGAAAACAACGATGATGGTCATACCGGCTTTATTTCTTCTTACCACTTTTTTGCTGCTCTTCAATATTGTGACACCAATGCTCTCCGGTGTTGTAGAACTCGGGGGGTTCCTCTTTATCTGTATGTTTATGATATTTTATTTTTTAGAGGGAGTGCCAAGAGTAGTGGGTGTCATTGCCATTTGCTCTAAATTCCTGCTGTTTAATGAACAAATCTATAGCTTTACTAGTGGTGCGAATATGGCACTTACCAGTATTTTTACGTATATCTGCGTTTATATATATTCATACATTGTGTATTCGCCCCGGCCGCAAAGGGCATTTTTAAAGCAAAGTCGCAGATATTTTAAAAGTGCTCAGTTTTTAACAGCAGTAATGGCATCGGAAACAGAAAATTATGAAAAAAGAACCATTTTGATGCAATTTAAAATAGCATTTCATCGCTATGAATTGAAAACATTACCGCCTAAAATTAAAGCATGGTCAGCTGCTATCAACCATAAAGATTTCCCTGACAATTCTCCCGATGTGATAGATGATCTGTTAATAAATATTCATGCTCTTTCCAATAGTTTCGATGAGTGGTTTGAATCGAATGATCTGCATCAGAGAACAGTGATACTGAATGAGACAAAAGCAGAACTTACTACATGGTGCAAAGGAATAGAAAGCGTTTTTCAAGGCTACTATACTGACTTGAACAGTTCATTGTCCAAGCAGATGGAAGAAACGTTAACAAGTCACATCAGAGCCTTAGAGTCAATTGTCAATGAAAAATCAGAAAGTATAAAACAACTTAATGCTACTCCTCAGGACAAAGAGAATTTGTATCGCCTGATAGGCAGTTATCAGGGGCTGAGCCTTTCTCTTATTTCATATGCCTCTGCAGCTGAGCAGATCAATTGGAAACACTGGGAAGAAGAGGTTTTTGCATGATCATTTTAAAGAAGGAATATCCATGAATGTACCTGTGGAATTTAACATGGGCGGTATTTATATGCCTCCTCTGTTTGTTGCATCACTATTGGGCGTAATTACAGCCATGGGAGTTGCCAAGTTGTTGAACTCCTATCGCCTATCTAAATATTTCTTTTATCCACCACTGGTCTTTGTTGCCCTGGTTATTATTTTTATGGTTTTCTACGGCCGTACAATCATTCCATTTTGAAGAGAGAACAATGAAACAGTACATGAAATATATTCTGACCTTTTCACTTGTAGGCATTGCCCTGGCATTACTCCTGATGAAGTACTGGGACTATGTGCGT
>MAXL01000095.1 GCA_001751005.1 Desulfobacterales bacterium S5133MH16 | reverse complement strand
GCGTGCAAATTTTGTAATCATGAGGCGTACTTATCGTACGTTGAATGATTACGAAATGCAGCACAACGCAGAAGTTGGACTTTTTACGAGACCGTCAACCTTAACAAAAGGAGTGTCCCAATGCCAGATCAAAAAATACCCAGTAAGCATTATCACAAACTATCCGAGCTTTTCCCCGAAGCGATGTCTGCTCTGGAGAACCTCGGTTCAACCATCCGACGCGTGGGTCCTATAGATGAGAAGACAATTGATCTGATTCAACTGGCAGCCGCTGCAGCAGTCCAATCAGAAGGTTCGGTTCATTCTCATACTCGTAGAGCGCTTCAAGCGGGTGTCACAAAAGAAGAAATTTATCACGCCCTTATACTCCTTATTTCCATCGTTGGATTCCCCAGGGTCTCAGCTGCAATCTCCTGGAGCCAGGACGTCATAAACAAAGAAGATAAAAAATAGGAGTGATGGAAATAAGAAGGCCAAGGATCTTGTCATGACGTTAGAACTTGAAAGCTTTGAATTGCTATACGAATCTTTGAAGCATTTGGATGCAGGATTCCGGAATTTACCGGAATTTACTCCAAAAGTTGACTTAGAAAGGATGCAGCGGGTATTAGAAGAAGTCACAGAGCGCATGCAAGATAACTACCCATACCCGCATCCGTTGTATGCCGGTCAGATGCTCAAACCACCGCACCCGGTTGCACGCTTGGCATACGCCCTGGCCATGTGGATCAACCCGAACAACCATGCATTAGACGGGGGGCGTGCCAGCTCTGTAATGGAAAAGGAAGCTGTTGCTGAAATTGCCCATATGTATGGCTGGGAAGACCATCTCGGGCATCTCTGCGGAGGTGGAACCATGGCAAATATGGAGGCCCTTTGGGTTGCCGGCCGCCTCCGTCCGGGCCGGAAAATTGTTGCATCCAGCCAAGCGCACTATACGCACCGTCGTATTTCTGAAGTTCTGCAACTCGATTTCGCATCCGTCCCTGTTGACACCCGTGCAAGGATAGACCTTAACGCGTTGGAAAAGATCCTCCGTCAGGGCAACGTCGGCACTGTGGTGGCAACCCTTGGAACGACGGGATGCGGCTCGGTCGATCCCCTACATGAAATCCTTGATCTCCAACAACATTACGGTTTCCGTGTGCACGTGGATGCGGCCTATGGGGGCTATTTTGCACTGGTTGACAATCTTGATTCGGACGCCCAAGCCTCGTTCGATCATCTGAATCAGGTGGATTCTATCGTTGTGGACCCCCACAAGCACGGATTGCAACCGTACGGATGCGGCTGTGTATTGTTTCGCGACCCCGCCGTCGGCACCATTTACAAGCATGATTCGCCCTATACCTATTTCAGCTCAAATGAACTTCACCTGGGAGAGATAAGCCTGGAGTGTTCGCGACCCGGTGCCTCAGCAGTGGGTCTGTGGGCCACTCTGAGACTCCTGCCCCTGGTAAAATCGGGAGAATTCGCCGAGGGTCTGGCCCGGTGCCGGAATGCGGCATGCTCCCTGTTTCAATACTTGAAGGGCGACAGTCGGTTCTTAACCGTGTTTCCGCCGGAACTGGACATTATTGTCTGGGCCCCCCGAGCAGCTAAAAGCAGTACAATCTCTAAACTTTCCAGGGCGTACTTTGAGCAGGCTGCGGAGGCCCATTTGCATCTAGCGCTGGTGGATCTGCCCGCGGAGTTGGCCCGGCCTCACTGGGCCGGTGTCGGCTTTGATGAGCCTGCTGTCACCTGTCTCCGGTCTTGCCTGATGAAGCCGGAGCATTTCGAATGGATTGATAGAATTTGGAGCATTCTCAAAAGAATAGCAGATTCAAATAGAAAAACAAAGAGGAACTATGAAAAATCTAATCTTGGGAATTAGTCTTAATCTGATCCTATGTTTTTCTGTTGCTGCGGACACTTCTTTATGGAAGGTTCAACTGCCTAAATCCGTAACATACATAGGGGGCACTTGTCATGTACTGCGAAAAATGGATTATCCTTTGCCGGAGGAATTTGTAAAAGCATACGAGGATTCTGATGTAATTGTTTTCGAGACGCAACTTGAAGAGTTGAACACTCCGAAAACACAAGAAATGATAATCAGAAAAGGCATTTATAATGATGAGTTGAGTCTTGACAAAGTGTTATCGACCCAGACCTACGATCTTTTAAGACAGTATTGTGAAGCTTCAGGGATTCCAGTCTTTTCATTGAACAAGTTAAAGCCGTCCTTGGTTGTTTTAACATTGCTTGGTTTAGAGTTGCAGAAGCTGGGCATCAATCAAACCGGTGTTGACCATTACTTTCACCATAAGGCAACAATGGACGGAAAAAAGATTGAAGGGTTGGAAAGCGTAGAAGAACAAATCGAATTTGTTCTGTCCATGGGAGAAGGTAGCGAGGACGATTTCATTGACAATTCAATTAAAGACTTAAAGAAAACAAGGCAAATAATCAGTGAACTCATTGCTGCTTGGAAGCAAGGGGATGAGGAAAAACTATATAAGCTCTATATAGCACCCATGAAAAAGGATTATCCAAATCTTTATGCAACCCTGATCGCCGAAAGAAACCGTGAATGGTTACCAATCATTGAACGTTATCTTCAAACTCCCCAAAATGAATTTGTCCTGGTGGGCGTAGGACATCTGGTTGGTACAGACGGAATTATCGATCATTTGAGAAGATCCGGTTATAGAATCAACAAACTCGATTATTGACATATGAGAGTCGCAATTATTTCCGATATTCATGGTAATTTGGATGCGTTTCGACAAGTCTTGAATGATATTGACGCTTCGGGTATTGATGCCGTTGTCTGTCTGGGAGACAATGTGGGCTACGGACCCGAGCCCGAGCAGGTGATTCGACAGGTTCGAAATCGCAATATTCCGTGTGTTATGGGAAATCATGAACAGGCAGTGTTAGATCGTGGGTATTTGGACTGGTTTAATCCTGCTGCCCGGAAATCTTTGCAAAAAACAATGCCCCTGCTGTCCGAGGATTCCATTAATTTTATTCGCGGACTGAAATCATCTTTGGTGATTTACCAAAGCCGATTTGTTCACGGTTTTCCGCCGGATTTTATTTATACCTATTTATTTCAGGCTTCCAAAGACACCCTCAAGCAAACTTTCAGAGAAATGAAAGAAAGACTTTGCTTTGTGGGGCATACCCATAAACTGAAACTCATCGGATTTGATGGTAAAGTATCCCAACATATTCGCCTTCGAAAAGGGATTGTGAATCATTTTCATAAAGACAAAAAATACATTGTCAATGTGGGCAGCGTTGGACAACCCAGAGACGGCAATAACAATGCAAAATACGTGATTTGGAATACATCGGAGGATTCCCTTGAAGTAAGATTTGTTCCTTATGATATTGCAGCGGTCGTCAGCAAAATCATGGCCGCGGGACTTCCCAAAGTGCATGCGGACCGGCTATGGTAACGAGGATTAAAATTTGAGTCTGACCCCAGAGGAATAGGCTACGCATTCCACGGGACAGGCGCAGATATTGGCGGAAAAGACAGTTT
This sequence comes from Desulfobacterales bacterium S5133MH16, assembly GCA_001751005.1. Lineage (GTDB taxonomy): Bacteria > Desulfobacterota > Desulfobacteria > Desulfobacterales > UBA11574 > S5133MH16. The sequence goes on along the minus strand of MAXL01000095.1, from coordinate 2,987 downwards.
TGGTTCAGGCACTAGTTATTGTAATGCCTGGTTATCTCTCCAGAAAAACCAGGCTCAACGCCGGCCAGTAGGTAATGACAAGAACCGCCCCAAACAACACGATCATAAACGGTATGGCGGCCAGATAAAGTTCGGTGACCGGTTTTTTGAAACGGTAGCTGGCGATAAACAGATTCATGCCCACCGGCGGCGTGAAGTAGCCGATTTGCATATTGGCCAGAAAAATGATGCCCAGATGAACCGGATCAATGCCATAATTGACCGCCACGGGAAGTATGATGGGAATCATAATAACCAGGGCCGAAAAGATATCCAGAATGGCGCCGAGTATCAGCAGCAGCAGGTTCAAAAGAATCAGAAAGACAAGTTTACTGGTAACGTGGGCCTGAATCAGATTGAACAGGTGCATGGGCACTTGGGCGTCTATTAAAAAATTTGTTGATGCCAGCGCCACGCCCAGAATAAGCAAAATCCCGCCCACCATCACCATGGACTCCCGGACAATGGCCGGAAGCTGACCCGGTTTAATCTCTTTGTAGATAAACACTTCAACCACCAACACATACATGGCCGTGGCCGCCGCAGCTTCGGAAATGGCAAAAAATCCTCCATAAATACCTCCCAGCACAAAAAACGGCAACGGTATTTCCCAAATGGACTCCCTCAGGGCGGCAACGGCTTCCCTGGCGGAGAATGATTGACAAGGGATGGGATTGCGACGGTTTTCCCATAAGCTCCAGAATGACAGCAGCAATATCATAAGAAGCGCGGGGAGAATGCCGGCCAAAAACAGATCATTTATGGAAACAATTGCGCCGACGCTCATTTGTTGGGCGATGATGCCGTAGAGGATGAGCGGAAGCGAGGGCGGCAGCAACAGCCCCAGACTGCCTGAAGATGTCACAAGACCCATACTGAATTTTTCCCGGTATCCGGCCTGGGTTAATGCCGGATAAAGGAGCGCACCGAGCGCAACGATGGTCACACCTGAAGCACCGGTAAAGGCGGTAAAGAAAGCACATGCGATGAAGGCCACAATGGCCAGTCCGCCCGGCATCCAGCCCAGAAAGGCCCGGGTAAACCGGACCAGGCGGTAAGAAGTCCGGCTTTCTCCAAGCATATAGCCGGCAAAGGTAAAAAGCGGCAGCGCAAGTAAAACCGGCGTGTCGGCGATTCGATAAATTTCAATAGCAATCACCGACAGGTTAACGTCCAGATAATGAAAACCGAGCATCGCAACAGCCAGAATAACAGCGAAAAGCGGCGTACCCAGGCAAGCCAGGAAAATCAGTATTATGGCTAAAATGTATGGAATCACGGTCCGGATTTAACGATTTTTTTTAAATTCACAAACGATAATAAGAAATAGCGAAGCGCTATAACCGTAAAGGCAAAAGGAATGATGGCCTCGCACAACCAGGTCGGCACCCGTGCAAACGCCATGCCGCCGTCGGTAAACTCCATCTGCACAAACAACAGACTGTAATAGGCCACGATCGTACAAATTAAAGCGGTAAACAGTCTAACCACAAAGTTAGTATAGACTTTGGCGCGCTCCGGCAGATAACGATCCAGTATGTCAATGGCAATGTGATTGTTCTGGCGGCTTGCCACCATGGCCCCTACAAGGCCGACCCACAGCACCAGAATGCGAACCATGACATCACTCCAGACAATACCGGCTCCGAACAGATTTCGCAGAAAAATTTGTGTGACCGCCATGCCGATCATCAGCAAGAGCAATCCCACCAGAATCGCGTCTTCCACCCGGTGCAGGATCATTTGGGCCCGCTTTGCAAAAGATATATCTTGATGGTTATTCATGGGTATGGGGTTGCTTTGAACGATAGTCTTTAAGAAGGTTTTCCAAAGTGTTGACCATGTTCTGGGATAATTTGCCGGCGTTAACCAGCCGCTTGGGGATTTCCCGAGCGTCAGCATACCATTTTTCCAGCTCTTCACCGGAAGGCTTGATAAATTCAACCCCCTGTTTACGTAAGGCTTCCAGAGCGTTAACGTTGTCTTCACGGTTCAGCCGGTCCAGTTCACGGAAAATACGCCCCATTATTTCACGAAAGAGACGTTGATCGTCGGGTGATATTTTTTCAAAGGCCTTGCGATCCACCGCAAGCACACCATAAATATACAGAAACGGCTCGTACATAAGGTATTTAATCTGGGTATGCCATTGCAGCGCCACCGCCCCGATGGGCGGAGTGGTGACCGTATTGATCAGCCCGGTTTGCAGGCCGACCCGCACATCGGCGATGGACAACAGAAAGGGAGTGATGTCAAAGGCCTTGACCGCTTCAAGAATCATCGGATCATTGTCCGGAATCCAGACTTTCTGCCGGCGCATCTCGTTGACGGTTCTAATGGGCACCTTAGACATCACGTAGGCAAAGCCGCCTTCAGCAATCCCAAAGGTTACAAACCCTCCTTTTTCAAGCCCTTGGGCAATACGCTGGTCCAGATGTTTGCGAACATAATCCACCTCTTTAAAAGACCTGAACATCAGCGGCAGGCTGTAAATCTGGTCGTCGGGATAAAAATTGGACAAACTCCCGCTCACAACCGCGCCCCCATGAAGCTGGCCGATACGGATTTTTCGTAGAACCGCTTTATCATCTCCCATTACTCCGCCCGGATAATATTTAATCGTCACCCGGTTGTCGGTCTTACGGGCCAGTTCCTCGGCGCCTTCCCGCATTTTTTCCATCCAGACAGACCCTTCCGGAGACAGGGTGGCGATCTTGAACCTCATGGCCTGGGCCTGATCGGCTAATATAACGATAAGCAGAATTGTAATAATTCTTATCATCCTGAGATCACCTCATTATATCTTTCTGTTAAAATGATAAACTCGTAAAAAGTCCGATTTAAACGGTCTCGTAAAAAGTTCAAATTCAAGGCGTGCAAATTTTGTAATCATGAGGCGTACTTATCGTACGTTGAATGATTGCGAAATGCAGCACAACGCAGAAGTT
>MAXL01000094.1 GCA_001751005.1 Desulfobacterales bacterium S5133MH16 | reverse complement strand
CCCAAAGGGCGCTAATTCAATTCAAATTTAATATTAAAGGAGAGCCGGTATTGGTTGTTTCCGGAATCCCTGGCAATATCCAGTAAAGCAACTTTTTTAAAAAGCGACTCTTTTCTCAAGTTTTTGACAAAACCAGGCAAATCTTTGGGACCCACCGCTGTTCCGGATATCCTGCCGATTTTTTTGTTAAAAGAAATATCATTGAATGTGACCGTTGCTGGTATGACTTTAATGATTTGGCTCAACACCTGTGAAAAATGGTTTTTTCCCACTCGCGGCAAAGACAATCGGCTTATTCTGGCCTGCAGCTCGTTACGAGTCCTGCGCTGCGCCTCGGCGTTACGTCGGGATAGCGCCGTTTTGGCCTGTAATCGGGTTGTCTGATCACCCTGACTCTTTAAAATAGCCAAACGTTTTTCGCTGTAAGCCAGTTTTGAGTTAATAAACTGATATTGCACGAAAATGGATGCAATAACACCCACTGATAAAAAACCGATTATCCAAGGCGTAACACGTTTTATTCTCTCAGGCAGAGGCTCTTGCGGGACAAGATTGATCCGTTGCAGCAACATGACTAATACCTGATTCCCGCGCCGATGCAAATGGCGGCAAGAGATGATGAGCATACTGTTTCCAGAGGCGTGCGGGCCAGTGGTTCAATATCAATATTTACCGCCTTAGTGGTCAGTTCCAGGAAGTCTTCCCAAAAATCTTCCGCACCACTTACCACAACCTTTTTAATCGGGTCACCCTTAATTATAGAAGAGTAATAATCCCTGGTTCGCATAATTTCGAGCCCCACGCTCTGAATATAGTCAGGCCGGCTTGATACCGTGGTAGCAGCCATTGGAGTTGGAGGCGGGGGCGTCAAATCTTCAACATTCTCAAGGGAAAGGGAAAGATCATCCCCGTTCTCTGTTTCCCCGGTATAGAGATCAAAGTCACGAAGCAGGGAATCAACCTCACTGTCCGCCAGAAGAAATGATTCCGCGTCAGGTTCAGGCCGGCCCGGAGTCTCCTCCAGGGCTTTTTCCTCTGGTTCCGGAACATTGCCATAGGTCAAATCGGGCTTAGGGGTGTCCACCGTCCGTACCAGGCTTAAAACGCCATTATCAAAAACAGCTAAAGATATGTTTTCCGGCCAGAGCAAAACACAGAGACTGGTTTCCTTTAGATTGAGCCGGTGATCCCGGGAAAGATATGCAAAGGCGGCAAACACATCCGCCTCGAGATATCTAATTTCAAGTTTTTGTGTTTTGAGATTTTTGCGCATTTGATTAAATGATTTAATCGGAAATAGATAGGCTGTGATCCGGAGTTCCTCTTTCTGGCGATTGGTGATCTGCCAGTCGTAGATATGTTCATTCAGCGGGGTAGTGATTGCCTTACCCAGATGATATGGAACAGCCTTTCCAACACTGGAATCCGGCATTGCCGGCAGGGAAAAGTTTACTGTTTCGAATGATGACAGGGGCAAGGCAATTGCAAGATCTCCTTTTATAAGGGGCCCGGAGGAAAAAAGACTGTCCAGAGTGCTCTCTTCATGGGGCTGCCCCTGGGCCGTGGCGACTATTCGATGATCGGGAACAGAAGAGGTCCTGGTCAATTCAGCAAGAACCGACATCTTTGTGTCACCCGCTAGGGCATAAATTTTTTTTCGGCGCGAAATAAGTCTCATAATTATTGCCTGAATCGAAACTCAAAAAAAACGAACTTACAATAGATTACGCTAATTCTTTAAATAAAGTTTTAAGCGTTTAGCCGTTAGCAATTAGCCGTTAGCAATTAGCTGTTAGCGATTAGCCGTTAGCTATTAGCTAAAGAAATCAATAAGAAACACCGCAAGCTAAAAGCTAACTGCTAATGGCTAACAGCTTTTTTAAAATCTTCGCCATGAAGAATAGGAAAAAAATTCCTATCAAATAAACCCGGAACCTTTGAACAATGTCATCAACTACTGGTTAGTCTGTCTTTTCCCCGTCGTTTGCTTCTGTTTTGAACAATTCAATAAGCGGTCCGTCAAAAATGTCGGCCTGGGCAAGAATAGCCAGGTTACGGCGCAGAAGAGGGTGATGGGGGGTCAGATGATGAGCCTGCTCCAGAAGATTCAGGGCCGTACCATATAGTCCCATCTCACAGAATGCCACCGCCTGGTTTAAAAGCGGCTCTACCTGGTCAGGCTGCATTTTTCTTGCCTGTTCCAGATAATAAATTCCATTCCAATAATCTTGTTTCCGCACCAGTAAAACGCCCTGGTTGTTCAACTTGATCATCTCCTGTTCCGTCTGATTATACTGAGCCGGATGGACCGGCTCAATTGAAGCGGCCTGCTCTGTCTGGTCTGCATGGCTGGTAACAGGAGCAGGCTGCTTTTGGACTACCCGGCTCTTTTGACCCTGAAACAGACTGATTTTGTCCGACCTGTCTAAAAACAAGGGCATATTAATATAGAGAAAGCCGATTCCTACAAACGCGGATAGCAAAATTACCGTCAACTTATATTTTTTTTGTCCCAGCCTGGATTTTTTCAAGCGCGTTCTATTGTTTTCGGCAAGCTGAAATGGTTTGAAGTTCCGAATTCGCTTCAAAGTGTCAATAAGTTGACTCATCCGTACCCTCTAATATTTGCGAATCAAAAATGACGGCCGTCACCTCAGCCCCTTTCACCCAAAAACATTTCGCAACGATCTCTCTGTAATTACACAAAATTTGACTATCAAAAAATACGGCTGAAAAAAATTTTATCATCATAATCAGTAAACTATTCAATAATCATGCCAAAACAGATACAGTGTCACAGGTCCCGGGTTTATTTGATTAGAGTTTTTTTCTGTCCTTGGAAAGGGTGAAGCTGTTAAAGAAGAAGCAGGCAAAGGTCTTCAGATTTTAAGGCTGTGGTTTTTTGCTCATGATGGTTTTACTAAAGAAGCGGAAGAT
>MAXL01000093.1 GCA_001751005.1 Desulfobacterales bacterium S5133MH16 | reverse complement strand
TGAGGGATTGTGTTCAGTCACACCGCAAGATTTCCATAAAGTGGGCATCCTAAAAAGGAAAGCATATCGGGATAGGGAGGAGCCTCGCAGTTCCCCCCTCCCACACCACCCGGCGTACGGGTCAGTACCGGGCTCGGCTGGTCAGATCAGACACCGATAATACTTGGCCTGACGGGCCTTGGGCAGTATGGCTGAGTTGGCCGCCAAATCTTGGGTTTATGAAGAATAAAACCGCATTACCCGGCTCTGAACCTCTTTACAGGGCTTGCTCCGGCAAGAGCCATTGGAATATTGGTTTACAACTGATTAGGATTATTTTATAGAAATCCTATGCCACGAAAAGCCCGTACAGACCACCCCGGCGCATTAGATCATATAATCGCAAGGGAAATTGAACGGGAAAAGATAACAAGGTTGGATAATGACGCTAAGTGATTTAATCATCAACTATTTGGAACAATTTGGTGTGGAATATGTTTTTGGCGTACCGGGCGGTCCTCTTGGCCCCCTGTATGATGCGCTTGCACGCAGCGAAACAAGGGGAGGCCCCCGTGCCATTCTCGCTCGTCATGAAGTGGGCGGGGCGTTTATGGCTGACGGCTATGCCCGTGAAACCGGAAAAATTGGTGTATGCTGTGCAACCACCGGTCCCGGTGCAACCAATCTGATTACCGGTGTTGCTTCAGCTTATACGGATCATATTCCCTTGCTCGTAATCACGGCACAAACCCGGTTGCCCGATTTCAGCATGGGCGCTTTTCAGGAATCCTCTGCTGATGTCACGGATATACTGGGAATGTTTGAACACTGTACCCGCTATAACACGATTGTTACACATGCCGACCAATTGGAGAAGAAACTGGCTGCTGCGTTGACTACAGCCTTGCGCCCCCCAAAAGGCCCCGCACATTTAAGTGTGCCGGTTGATCTCTTGCGCTCTGACAAAAGTGGTCAAATCGCTTTTCCAAATTTGCACGGCTTGTTGACCCAACCCGCCTCAGAGGTGGATGTTGCGGCACTGGAAACGCTCTGTCAAGAATTATACAATGTTTTAAACCAAAACCGACAAGTGGTGTTATTTATAGGCCATGATTGCGCGGGCGCTAGCCAAGAGATCATTCAATTTGCCGAACTTATCGGTGCACCAATTGTCACAACACAGCGCGGAAAATCTTGGATCAATCCTTATCATCCTCTGGCTCGCGGCGTTTTCGGCTTTGCCGGACATAAAACCGCCCGTAAGGCACTGACGGATGAATCCGTCGATCTCATACTGGCTGTCGGCACCAATCTAAACGAATGGTCAACAAGCGGGTGGGATTCCGTCTTGATGAATGAAATGCTGGTACATATCCATCATGAAAGGACCTGTTTTGGCCGTTCTCCCATGGCGCGTCTGCATGTTTATGGAACAATCAGCACTATATTTAAGGAATTATCCTCACGGGTTGAGACCCTAAAGCGGGAAGACAAACTATCTCTGATCGGCAAGGTGAGAAAACAAGACATAGCCCCGAAATCATATTCGGATCATCTAGAAGAATCTCCATATGTGCCCCGTCAAATTGAAGTGCAAGCACCGGACAGTTGCCGACGGGAGAACACCTCCCCACTCATCAAGCCACAGCGACTGATTTGTGAAATCATACAGCGTTTTCCGCCTGAAACCCGTTTTCTCATCGATAACAGTAACAGCGTACCTTGGTCCATCCACTATTTTTTTCATCGCCGTCCCGAAAGCTATCATTTATCGTTAGGGTTTGCTTCTATGGGGTGGGCTATCGGCGCGTCGGTCGGTATGGCTTTGGGCACACGAAATACCCCCGTGGTATGTTTTACGGGTGACGGCTGCTATTTGATGAGCGGCCAGGAAATCACCGTAGCGGTGGCAGAACGGCTGCCGGTAATTTTTGTTGTATTGAATGACCGTGCCTATGGATTGATCCGGCACGCACACCGCTTGGCAGGTACGGAATCTATTGATTTTGCGATTCCTCCGGTTGATTTTTGCCTGATGGCTGAGGCAACCGGGGCAAATGCTCACAAAATTCGAGATCCTAAAGATTTTGAACAAATCGACTATCAAGCGTTGTGTCGGCGTAATGGCCCAACTTTATTGGATGTCTATATTGATCCGGAGGAAGCGCCGCCTATAAGTATGTTTTAAGAATTGCATTTTGCAGGTCAGTGACCCGGGTAAAGTAAAAAGCCTTGCCAGAGGACCAGGTTTTCAATGTAAAAATAAATATATCCTTTATGTCTTTGTGTCTTTGTGGCAAATATTTTTGGTTCCGGCTTGTCCGGGTTAGGCAGGCGTAAAATAAATAAAAAGGATGGTCTTTAGTCCTTCTGCAAAAGGGGTTAAATAAATAAAAAGGATGGTCATTAGTCCTGCTGCAAAAGGGGTTATAAGCCATCCTACGGTGATTTTTACCAGCATTTTTGGATTAATCGTCCGAAGACCACCCACGATGCCCACACCCACCACTGCTCCGACAATAGCCTGAGACGATGAGACCGGAACCCCGATCTGGGTAAAAAGATGAAGGGTCAGCGCTTCGGCCAGGATCGTCACAAGGGCCGTAAAAGGGTCTAAGGGGGCAATGCCTTTACCAACCGTAATCATGACTTTTTTGCCGTAAGTGAGTGTACCCGAAGCAATACTGAGCCCTCCGATGAAAGCAGCCATTTGACAGGACAGGAGACCCGACCCCACATATATGCCGGTCACATTCGCCACGTTGTTGGCTCCAAGGGAATAGGCCCCGTAGCACCCTGCCACAATGATGCCGACGCCGTAAACCGTGTTTCGATACGTGAGGCTCGGAATCGTCTTATCGAAGATAAACTTGAGGCTATGGTAAAGCAGGTATCCGAAAATCATTCCGCCGATGGGTGTGAGTATCCAGCATGCAACGATCTTAATTAACTTGGAAAAATCCGCTGAACCCGATAAAATTCCGGCACCTATTACGGCGCCGATAATGGCTTGGGAAGTGGAAGCGGGAATGGCAAAGTAAGTAAGAATCGTCATGACGATGGCGGCGGCAAGGGCACATAAAAAGGCCTCGATGGGAACCAGTCTAGAAAGGTCGCCGACAATTCTCATGCATTTGGGCCCCTCGATAATGGAACCTATCAAGACAAAGATCGCTGTCAAAAGAATGGCTGTTCGGTATTTTACAATACCGGTTGTGATCCCTGTTCCAAAGATGTTTGCAGAATCATTGGCGCCTAGGCTCCAGCCCAGAAAAATACCGCTTATGACCTTCCACACAAAAAGACTCCGTTATCTCTCCCATCATACCAATATGATTCACTCACTTCATGCTTACGTGGATGACCTGTAGATGATCGCTTGCATCCTCAATGACGTCGCTGATGGAGGTCAGGCAGGAAAGAAACTGGGACAAGATTTCACCTTCCCAAAAATTTGTTATCTCTATCTTTCGTGCATCTCGAATCAGATCGAATTTGATATCGTCAATTTTTTTTTCATAAATCCGGATAGCCAGAATTTTTTCTCTAAGATCTTCACCCTTCAGCATGGACTCAAAGGTGATCAACAGCATCTCGCAGATGCGGCGGTTCAGGAAAGCAACCTGGATACACTCGCCTCTCAGTTGCTCAGGAAGCTTTAAATCCAAATATCTGTATCCGGTGTCCTCAAGCAGATCAAAGATACTATCGACAATTTCAACGAATTTACAAAGATCCGGCCTGAGATAGGGCAAAAACGCCCCTTCATAGATTCTCGATATTATATCCCTTCGGATAGTATCCCCCTCCCGTTCAATATCCATGACCTGTCGCATGAGGCTCGGATTGTCTGTTTCAAGGGCCGTCTTGAAGAAACCGCAGGCGGTACAGAGGAGCTTGATTTGTTTCGTGATGTCCCCGATGACCTCGTTTTCTTTCTTGCCCTTGGAAAATACCTTTTCAAGAAACATATTCCCCTCTTGCCCTTGCGATGATGGTAGCGGACATGACATCCATTAACGCCACCAAACCGATGATCCGATCCTGATCACAAACAAAGACCCTCGCGATATTGGATTCATCCATAATTTTGGCAACTTCCTTAAAATCCGCATTCTGATCAATGAATACAATGGGTTTTGAGGCGATTTTCGAGACATTGATCTTCGTTGGATCTATTCCCTTGGCCAGGACTTTAAAAACCACATCCCTGGCTGTAATTACTCCATACTCCCGTTCGTTACCGGGAAATCGAACCAGCAGAGAACGGATTCTTCTGTTTACCATCCTTTCAACGGCATGGTAGACAGATCTTTTATGGTCAATCGATTCGATATTGGTTGTCATGAATTCGTTAACTTTCATCAGTAAGCCCCCTGCCCGATTGAAAAGACGTCGTCTTTTTAAGCGCTGTTGTGCAATAATTATATAGTATAGGAATTTCCTTTTTTGGGACACAGATTAACACAGATTAAAAAGTTTTTTAAATTATAAATAATAATAATATTTGTGTATATCTGCGAAAATCTGCGTCCTATTTAACTTGAAAATTTCATAAGGTTTCCGAATTTATTGCAAGATATGAAAATATTGACTGAACGGAAACATGAGCTTTCAAATATCGAAGGTGGAATTTATTGTCAACAGCGATTTTTTACTCGATCTGCATTAACGTTCCTCCATGAATAGGGGGCAGGCCTGATGAAGCCTAATAGCCCCACCGGGGAGTGTTGAAGGGGCAGACTCAGCAAGGCTGGGGATATTTGGGTCGTTGGGCGGTTTCCCGAACGCGTGCGAGGAAAAGCAAATAATTGCATGACAGAATAAGCTAACCATGATACAACTAAATAAGTTAAATTTGGTGCTGCATTAAAAGCTAAAAATTGTACAACGCAAAAAGCTAACGAAAGCACTAGAACTATGGTAAGCCCACATGAAAAGCTGGCCGAATCCCTTGAGGTCCTGAGAGCACTGCAAGAGCGCGGTGTCGTCGCCGTGCGTTCAGCTGATCTGACCCGGACGCATCGCGAACGCTTGGTCAAAAACGGCTTCTTGCAAGAGGTCATGAAGGGCTGGTACATCCCTGCCCATCCAGACGAGGCCACGGGAGAGAGCACGGCATGGTACGCATCGTTCTGGGGTTTCTTTGCAGCCTATTTGAAGGAGCGTTTCGGGACGAATTGGAGCCTCTCTCCTGAGCAGTCTCTATTACTGCATGCCGGGAACATGAAGATTCCACGCCAACTACTTATACGCTCACCCAAGGCCCGCAACAAGATCACAACGCTGCCGCATGATACGTCGTTATTCGATACACGTGCGGCCCTGCCCGAAGCTGAACATATTGTTGAGAAGGACGGCCTGCGTCTATTCTCTATATCTGCGGGCCTGGTGAGCTGCGGATCTGGATTCTTTAGACAGAACGCGACGGACGCACACGCGGTTCTGGCCATGGTGCGCAATGCATCAGATGTGCTTGCATTGCTCCTTGAAGGTGGACACACCACGATTGCCGGCCGTCTCGCAGGTGCGTTCCGAAATATCGGCCGTGACCGTATTGCCAACGATATTGTCAAAACAATGCAAACCGCAGATTACGACATTCGTGAAAAAGATCCATTCGAGGGCACAGTAAATCTAATCCTGCCATCGCGCGAACAGTCGCCGTACGTGAACCGTATTCGCCTAATGTGGCAACAGATGCGAGAGCCAATCCTCAAACAATTTCCGGCCGCCCCTGGCCAACCTTCCGATATCGCCGCCTATCTCAAAGCAGCCGATGACATTTACGTTACGGACGCTTATCACTCGTTGTCCATTGAAGGCTACCGGGTTGACCTTGAGCTGATCGAACGGGTCCAAAGTGACGAGTGGAATCCGGATGAAAACGAGGATGACCGCAGACACCGTAATGCCTTAGCTGCACGTGGGTACTGGCAGGCCTATCAGGCGGTCCGGGAAAGCGTACGCAAGGTATTGGAGGGCGAAAATCCCGGAGCAGTTAGCGATGATGATCACGGTGACTGGTACCGTGAGATGTTTGGACCGAGCGTAACAGCCGGCCTCTTGCGGACAGCGGACCTCGCAGGCTACCGCAACGACCAGGTATATATCCGCCGCTCAAT
>MAXL01000092.1 GCA_001751005.1 Desulfobacterales bacterium S5133MH16 | reverse complement strand
TTGACCCTGGCCATCATACCAGCACTGCTTGTCAGGTTAGGAAACGAAACATTTACTATTCCGCTGGCTACCGTGGAAGAAACACTTCGGATATTTGAAAATGAGACTTCTACAATCGAAGGCGTAGAAGTAATCCATCTTCGCGACAGTACAATGCCGATCTTCAGGCTTTCCGAACTGTTTAACATAACGCCGGAAAATCAGGATGCAAGCAAATCATTTGTGGTAATAGTCAGTACAGGAATGCAGAAGATCGGACTTGTAGTAGATGAACTGATGGGACAGCAGGAAGTAGTAATAAAGCCCATGGAAGATTATCTGCAGGAAAACAGCGGTTTTTCCGGTGCAACAATAATCGGGGACGGCCAGATTTCACTGATACTTGATGTTTATGAACTGGTGAACATGACCGCAGGAAGGCAGACAAAAAGACAGAAAGATCTTTTATTTCAAAGAATAGCCGCAGAAAATGGTGGCGGTGATTATCAGGAACCTGTTACTGTGCATTGAAGTAATTGAAGAGAAAAAACCCATGACAACAGACTTGAAAAAAGTACTTATTGTTGACGACGATCCTGCCATACTTGGTTTGCTGTCTAAATCGCTTTCAATTGATAACGAACGATACGAAGTGCTGACAGCAGAAAGCGGAAATGCGGCGCTTGAAATTATATCGCGGGAAGATATTTTTCTCGTAGTTTCAGACGTTAAAATGCCTGGAATAACAGGCTTGCACCTTCTGGCGAAAATTCGGGCTAATTATCCACAAGTTAAAGTAATACTAATGACAGGTTTTTCTTCGGAAGAGATCAGAAGTCAGGTAAAAGATAACCGTTGCCTGCACTTCCTTGAAAAACCTTTCAGCACTGATTACCTGATTGAGCTTATACGTGAGCAGATTGACATAAGAGATAAGGGGTTTGAAGGGACTTTGAAAAACATACAGTTAACCGACCTTATCCAGATGTGCTGCCTGTCAGCTTTGAGTATGGGCATAAGTGTTAGTAAAGGATCTGAAAAGGGAATAATTTATATTCAGGATGGGGATATCATTCATGCTGAATGTGAAGATAGCGTGGGAGAAAATGCTTTTTATGAGATTATGGCCTGGGAAGGCGGAAGCTTTGAAACAATGGGTGTTGTTGCTGCACAAGAAACCACCATTGATAAAAATTATCAATATCTTCTCCTGGAAGTGGTTCGTATGGCAGATGAAAAGGCAGTGAAAAAAGATGATGAAGATGAAAACGAAGAAAAAATAAATATTTCATTGCCACATGAAAATATCCGGGTACTTATTGTAGATGACTCTCCCATGATGTGTAAAATTTTATCGGATATTATTGAATCTGATGAGGAAATGGAGGTGGCAGGAACTGCAGGAAACGGAGAAGAAGCATTAAAGAAGATCGGCGAGCTTGAACCTGATATTATAACACTGGATGTTAATATGCCTGTAATGGGCGGAAGCACTGCACTTAAGCACATTATGATAAAAAGCCCTTGCCCGGTGGTAATTATAAGCAGCATAGGAAGCAATTCGCAGATGAACGTTATTGATTTTTTGTGTCTCGGAGCAGTCGATTTTATAAAAAAGCCTGTAAAAAATGATCATTTCATACAGCAGCAGAAGATGATAACCAAAAGGATACGTCTTGTTGCAAAGGCAAAAATCAATAATTTCCAGAGAGCTAAAACAGCATTAGTTTTATCTAAAAAAGATGATAAATCTGATGAAAACCTGCCCTGTGATTGCCTGGTGGTTTTTCATTCAGGGGCCGGTGGATACACAGAGTTGATAAAGACTGTTTCTGTTTTACCAGGTGACTTAAATGCCTGCCTTATACTTCTTCAAACAATGCCGTCTGAGTTTATTAATCCCTTTACTGAGTATATTGATAAAAGAAGCCTGGCTACAATACTCCCACTGCAAAATGATTCGCCGCTGTTAGGCGGAAGATGTTATGTGGGTACAAGTGAATATTCATTAAAACTAAATTCTTTAGAAAAAGGGTATTTTCTGTGTTCAGAAAGTGAAGTCTCAAAGTCGGGCCAAACAGACAAATTTTTAAAATCGATTGCAGATTGTTATGCCAAAGATGTTCTTGTTGTGCTTATGTCAGGGGCTGATGTGGGTGATCTTGATGGATTGCGGAGTATAAAGGAAAAAAGCGGCAGGATTATAGCTCAGAAGCTGAACTCCTGTATGGTACCCTATCCCCTGGAAAAAGCAATTGAAGCAGGCCTGGTTGACCAGGAAGCAAGCCACGTTGAAATTGCCAGGCAGATAGCAGATAAGTGATAGCTCATAGCTGGCAATAGATAGCTTATAGCTGGCAGCTTGTAAAAGTTTAGCTACTAAGTCACAAAGGCACAAAAGAGATTTTTATCAAAAAGAGAAGAAAAAAGTTGTAGATACGGCATATACTGTACATTAAGAATTATATTTTAATCTTGGTGTCTTAGTGCCTTTTTCAATGCTCAATGACAAATGATCAATGGTTCGGAGTATTCATGGAAGATAAATTAAAAGTCTTGGTAGTGGATGACGCCTCTTTTATGAGAAAGGCCGTTAGCGATATGCTGGAATCTGATGACGGGATTCAGGTCATAGATTCCGCAAAGAACGGTCTGGAAGGACTGGAGAAAATTAAAAGTCTTCACCCTGATGTCATCACACTCGATATAGATATGCCCATAATGGACGGATTAAGTGCTATCCGCCATATTATGATCCAGTCGCCTGTTCCCATCGTGGTTTTAAGTTCTCTTTTTGCCGATGGAGCAATCACTTTTGAAGCCCTGCGGCTCGGCGTTGTGGATTTTGTTCCAAAGCCTTCAGGTGCAATTTCCGAAGATATAAATAAAGCAAAGCAAGAGATTATCGACCGGGTAAAAATTGCCACTTCGGTAAATCTTGAAAATATCCGCAGGGTGCGTATTCCAAAATGGAATGTTAGGGAAAGGCTGGGCGATCGTTATGGATTCCAGCCCCTTGATTATATTCTAACAGTGGGAACTTCACTTAGTGGGCCGAATACAGTGATTCGTCTTTTATCAAAGCTTTCTCCAAACCTTCCGGCCGCTGCTATCGTTGTTCAGGAAATTTCTCCAAGGATAATATCTTCCTTTGTAGAAAAATTCGATGAGCATGTTCCATGGAAAGTCGAGGTGGCACGGGAGAATATGGTTTTAGAGCAGGGAACTTGCTATATAAGTTCATCTGAAAAACCACTTGTGGTCCGAACGACTGAAAATGGTGAGGCCTGCCTTAAAACAGGAAATGACGGAGGCAACCCCTTGAACCAGTTGTTTTCATCATCAGCAGAAATTTTCAACCGGAATACAATAGGTGTATTACTGACCGGAATTGGCGAGGACGGAGCAGACGGTTTTGCCAGGATTAAAGAAAAATCAGGTGTAACTATAGCACAGGACTCAAAATGCTGTGTGTATCCGAATCTGACTGATAATGCAATAAAGCGCATGGTAGTCGATATAGTAGCAGATGAAAATAAACTACCAAATGAAATCGAATCGATAATGC
>MAXL01000091.1 GCA_001751005.1 Desulfobacterales bacterium S5133MH16 | reverse complement strand
CGGGCAAATGTCATAGAAACGCACCTTGGCTATTCCCTTCGCAAGCTCGAAACGGACCTTCAGCCGGGAACAGGTGTAGGGCACGGACTGGTGGGAATCTTCGAAATTAAGAAGTGATGTTACGTATGGGAGGTTATGATTAATATGAGTGGTTTCGCTGTAATATTTAACAAACAAGACCCTTCTGAACTGGAAAATATGTTTCAACGGATTGCTCATCGAGGTCCGTATATATCCGGAAAATTTGAATACAAACGAGTTTTGATGGCACAAAACTATCTTAAGTCTGATATCTGTTTGAAAAATGATAAATTTTTGGAACCGGATGAAAATCAAGTTCCGGCCTTTAACCCAAAGTTGCCGAAGTTTAGAATCTGTTACGACGGTCAAATGGGAAACTGGACAGAACGGGCAAAACACAGCGGTGAAGCAGATGGTCCCTTTAGGGAGGAGCGCCTGTTTGTTCATCTTTACAAACAATACGACAGCCAAATGTTCGAATATCTGGACGATGCCATCTTCGCCTTCGTGATATCCGATGGAGAAAACCTATTTGCGGCCAGAGATCTTTTAGGCATCAAAACCCTTTTTTATGGAAGAAAGAATGGAGTGCTTTACCTGTCTTCCGAACTTAAAAGCCTGATAGGAATAACCGATGATATACATGAATTTCCGCCGGGATATTACATGGACAGCACGGGCACGCTATTCCGGTTTGCCGAACTGCCGAAAAGTCAGCCTGAAATCTTACATAGCGACCCCAACGAGATGGCGGAAACAATCAGAGACATTATCCGGCGCAGTTTCCAAAACCGTGTGAACTTTGAAGCGCCCACAGGAAGCCTTCTCAGTGGCGGAATAGACAGCAGTGTTATTGCCTGGATGGCCGGCAAGGCCTACAGGGATAAATTTGGAAAGGATGAGTGCTTGCAAACATTTGCCCTTGGTGTAGGAGAAAGCGAAGACATTACATGCGCCCGTTTAATGGCCGACCATATCCGCTCCAACCACCATGAATTGATTGTAGACCTTGATCAAATTCTGGCGGTACTGCCCCAAGTAATTTGGAGCCTGGAATCCTTTGATCCTTCTTTGGTGAGAAGCTCTGTGTCGAATTATCTCATCTCTAAATATGCAAGAGAACAAGGCATGGAGGTACTGCTTTCCGGAGAAGGTGGTGATGAAGTGTTTTGCGGATATTTGTATCTTAAGGACTTTCCAGCTGAAGAATTATTCGCACAACAAATGAAATGTATCGGCTTTTTACATCACAATGCGTCATTACGCCTTGACCGTATGAATCTATGCAATTCCGTTCGGGTTGTTACCCCCTTGATATCCGGGGAGTTGCTTAAATATGCCATGGCCATTCCTTCTGAATATAAGCAAAGGCCGGACGGCGATCAAAAAATCGAAAAATGGATTTTCAGAAAAGCTTATGAAAACGTACTGCCCAAAGAGATTGTATGGCGGCTCAAACAGGAATTTTCTCAAGGATCCGGGTCTGCTGATGTGCTTCCCAAATATTTTGAAGCGACGGTTAAAGATGAAGAGTTAAAAGAAGCTCAGGGCAGTTATCCGATGGTCCGGAGCAAGGAAGAGCTATATTATTTTAAGACCTTCATAGAGCATTTTGGAAGCGGCCGGGCAGTGGAAACGGTCGGTCAGTGGGTTAGCTTGTAACCTCTGCTGAAATGGGTTAGCTCTGTTTTTCAATAAAGATATTCTTTTTGACTTATGAAAAGGAGGAAGAGCGGTCTATCTTTACCGACATTAAAACAATTCGGAGTGTATTTGAAATGTAAAAGGGAGAACAACGAATGCTCATTGTGGGAGAAAAAATCAACACGAGCCGGAAGCGTATTGCTGAAGCGGTCGAAAAACGAGATGCTTCATTTATCGGCAAGGTTGCCCAAGGCCAGGCACAAGCAGGCGCCCATTACATTGACGTAAATGCCGGAACTTTTTTGGAAAAAGAAACCGATTGCCTGTGCTGGCTGGTAGAAGCCGTCCAATCCGCTGTAGATCTGCCGCTTTGCCTGGACAGTCCGAATCCGGATGCCCTAATCGCGGCCATTAAACACCACAACGGCGAGCCCATGATCAATTCTATTTCCTTAGAGAAAGACCGTTTTTCTTCTCTTCTTCCTGTGGTTGCCAGTCACCCCTGCTGTGTTGTTGCACTATGTATGGCTGAAACTTCAATGCCCGCTACCGTGGAAGAGAGAGTGCAAGTCGGATCAGATCTTATACATAAGCTGACCGGCCAGGGAATTCCCATAGAGAAGATCTACGTGGACCCTCTGGTGCAGCCTGTTTCAGTTGACATCCGCATGGGCAATGCCACATTAGAAGCCATCCGTAACATCATGAACGATTTTCCGGGGGTGAACACCATCTGTGGTCTTTCCAATGTTTCCTTCGGCCTTCCGTCTCGTCGTCTCATCAATCGAAACTTTTTGGCTCTTTGTATGGCTTACGGCCTGTCTGCCGCCATTTTAGACCCCTGCGACACGGAACTGATGTCAACACTACTTGCCATTGAGATGCTTCTCGGTCGCGACGAATATTGCGAAAACTTTATAGACGCATATCAAAACGGCCGGTTAACCATGGGATGAGACCTTTGAGTAATTTTTCAAAAGGTTTTGAGAAATTAAAAGTAAAGAATCCTGGCCCAAAGGACCAGG
>MAXL01000090.1 GCA_001751005.1 Desulfobacterales bacterium S5133MH16 | reverse complement strand
GTCCAGGAGTACCCTCCATAAGGTTTGCTCAGTTCATTATAAAAATCGATGGTTAGGAGCGCCACAAGTACAGCCGGAGTAAAAACTTTAATAAAAAACTCCCATCCGTCGCCGACTTTGATAGAAGAGATTCTGTTAATATGCTGACGTATTATTTTGATATTAAACAGCCATCCCACAAGCAGACACTCTGCTATCGCCACTATTAACAGTCCGTAATGGGTTAAAAAATGATCGGCAATGTCAAGCCACAATAAACCGGCATTTGTTGTGAAGATAATAGAGCCGATGAAGCCGAGAATACAAAGAACAGTGACAAAAGTTTTTCTGCTGATGCCGAACTTGTCAACCACAGCGGACGTAAAAGACTCTATAATTGAGATAGAAGAGGATACCCCGGCAACCACCAGGCAGAGAAAGAAAACAGCGCCGAAGATATTTCCGCCGGGCATTATAGAAAGCGCTTTTGGATAGGCAACAAAAGCAAGTCCGATACTCTCTGACACAACTTTTGATATTTCTTGACCCTGTGAAGCAGCCATAAAGCCAAGCACTGCAAAAACGGCGAAACCGGCAAAGATGGAATAAGCACTATTTATTAAAGCAGTAAGATAAGCTCCGCGTGTCAGATTGGCCTTTTCAGGCAGATAACTTGCATAGGCTATCATAATACCGAAGCCCAGAGAAAGGGTGAAAAAGATCTGACTGAAAGCATCTATCCATATCTTGGGTTTGGCAAGCATGGTGAAGTCCGGTTTTAGATAGGCTTTTATACCGGCTCCTGCACCGTCAAGGGTAAGAGACCAGAAAACCAGGATGGCTGTGAGAATAAGAAGCAGCGGTATAAATATTTTGTTTGCGAGCTCTAATCCCTTTTTTACCCCTCTGTACACAATAGCCCAGTTAATGAACCATATAATCGCCACGCCTATAAAAATAGGACTGACAATGCCTTTCAGGTCAAAAGGGGATTTACTGACTGCTAAAAATTGGGTGAAAAAATAACTGTTGGGATCATTCCCCCAGGCCAGGGATAAGGATTTAATGAAATAATTTAAGCACCAGGAAATAATAGTGATATAATACAGAACAATGCCGAACATCACAAAAGTAACAGACCACCAGCCGAGCCATTCCCATTTTTTATTTATCTTTCTGAATGCCAGAGGAGCGGATCCTATCCGCTCATGTCCTATTGCAAATTCAAGTATTAATAACGGGATGCCTACGGTAAAGAGGGCGATTATATAAGGGATTAAAAAAGCGCCTCCTCCATGCTTATAGGTCATGTAGCTGAACCGCCATATATTGCCGAGCCCGATGGCAGAACCCACCGCTGCAAGAACAAACCCTATTTGACTGTCCCATTGTTCTCTTGCCATGATATTGTATCTTGAAAAATTTTACTTAGATATAGCATAATCTTATTATTTTAGAAATAAGTATTTTTAGTCGGGGTCTTCCCATGTTTGAAAAAATCTAAAACCGGATTTCATCAAAATTGGTGAATATAAAATCCTGTTAGGTGCTTTCCTGAAGTTTTTGGAGAGGGCTGCTGAGCTTAACCGGGTAAGCGTTATATTCTAAAATCGATTTGTAGCGATCATCCAGCATGGCAAAATTCTTTTTAAATCTATCCCTTATAGCCTGCAACGAAGGATGGGGCTGCAATATCTTTCCGTTTTCCATAACTTTTTTAAGCAGAGGCTTTCCTTGATCCATGATGTCATCTCTTAAACCAATGACATCTTCCAGATAACGGCCGTTTTGATCTGATTTTCTAAAGACCTGCTTTTCACCGGCCAGTGTAATCTTGCCGGGACTCAATTTCCTGACATCACGGTCCTTAAAATGAACCATCTTGTAGACCACATCAAGATAGGGTGCGTCTGCAGAAACACCGACTTTGGTACCGACTCCTAATGCATCAATTTTGGCACCTTCGGCAATGACCTTTGTAATCTTGAACTCATCAAAACCGCTGCTGGCAAAGATCTTGACATCAGAAAGACCGGCATCATCGAAAATTTTTCTCACCTTTTGACTCAAATCCACCATGTCTCCGCTGTCAAGGCGTACGCCGATGAGCGAATGCCCGTTTTTTTTCATCTCTTTTGCAACCGTAACGGCATTTTCTGCACCGTCCATGGTATTGTAGGTATCGATTAAAAATATGGAGTTGTCGGGAAAAGTTTTTGAATAAGCGGAAAATGCCACAAGTTCACTGCTAAATGCCTCAACATAGGAATGGGCCATTGTTCCGGATATGGGTATGCCGTACATTTTACCGGCAAGGACATTGCTTGTGGCCGCAAATCCGGCAATATATGTGCTGCGGGCAACTTTGTGCCCGGCATCCTGACCCTGAGTCCGTCGCAGGGAAAAGTCGATCAGCGGACGGTCGCCGGCAACATGAATACATCTGGCCGCCTTTGAGGCGATCATGCTCTGAAAGCCGATGGTGTTTAGCAAAAAAGTTTCGATGAGCTGGGCTTCAATAATAGGTGCCGTCACTTCCAGAACAGGTTCATTGGCAAAGAAGATCGTGCCTTCGGGCATGGCAAAAATTTCCCCTGAAAAGCGGAGTCCCGCCAGATATGAAAGGAAGTCTTTTGAGAAAATACCGGTGGTTTGCAAATATTTTATGTCTTGTTCGGAAAAGCAGAATGCCGCCAGCTCATTCAGAACATCCTCAAGACCGGCTGCAACAAAAAAATTCCTTTGTAAATAATTTTCTCTGATAAAAAGTGAAAAGGTGGCCGTGGAAAACACCTGATGCGCAAAATAACTGGCCGCCATGGTCAACTCGTAAAGATCGGTAAAAAGCGGGCCTGCTCGATGTGCTTTTGTCATGACACATTGGCTCCGTAAAGCTGTTTCATCCTTTTTAATGCAAATTCATGGAATTCTAAATCAAAATCGGCAACTCCCTTAACCGGGACAGTGATTTTATAGTCACGATTTGCCAAGCCACCCACCGTGTCCATCACACAGATCGAAGTGCACACTCCCACCACCTCGACGTCATCAACGCCCACAGACTCAAGAATACTTTCAAGATCGGTTCCATAAAAACCGCTGTATCGTTTTTTGGGTATTACCTTTTCCCCGGGCTTTGGCGCAAGTTCATAAATAATTTCATTGCCCCGGGTGCCGGAGACACAATGCCTGGGGAACCTTTCGAACTCTTTGTCGTCTTTGTCATGTGAATCCTGCAGGTAAATCACAAGGTCTCCACGATTCCTGAAGGCTTCCAGCCTTTCTTGAATAAAGGGTATAATCGATCGCGCAGTGTCGCCACAATAGAGTGCCCCGCTTTTATCAATAAAGTCGTTTAACATATCAACGATGATCAAGACTTTTTTTGACATATTGGTTTCCTTATGAGTCCTTACGGTTTTTATTGTAACATATGAATTATAATAAGAAATTTCAAGGACATTTTGGACGGATTGTACCTTCTTGACTATTTGCATGGGTCCAGTAGGAACATTTTGATCGATTCTCTACATATTGATTGACAAAATGATAATATAGGTTATCATTGTAATTATCATGGATATATTTTACAAACCTTTATTCAGGAAGTTCGTAAAGAAACAAACGAGATCTTTACAGCTCGTCATTGAAGATGAAGTCGAGAAAATAATAATCAAACCTAATATTGGGAAATCCAAAAAGGGTGATCTTGCAGGATTTCGAGTTCATAAATTTTCTCATAAAAGACAGAGATTTTTAATTGGCTATCGTGACCAGGAGGCTCAAATAATCTTTTTCAAAACAGGACTTCATGAGAATTTTTATCGAGAAATTAAGAAATATCTCAGGGAGGTGGAATCAAAATGATTACTGCAGAGAAAGTTTACAAAGAAATATTAGATATGCCATTAACAGAGAGGGAAAAATTATTTGCTGTTATCGCAAGGAAAGGGTTCGAGAAAGATTTATACAGCCATGAGGAAGTCTTTGATGAAATCAGAAAGTCGCCATTTACTGTTAAAGAAGCTGCTGAATATCTTGAGATAGCCGAGATTACTTTGAGAAGATGGATTAAAGCAGGGAATATCAAATATCAAAGAGTGGGAAGAAACATTGTGTTTGACCCGGATGAGCTTAAATCTTTTAAAAGGGAGAAGCAGACTGTGAAGGGGTAATCATGGCATTCGTAGTTTTGGCATCAAGGTTCAGGGAATACTATTACAATTACTGAGGATCATATTATGAGTCTGTTGATTAATGGTCTTTTCGCACAATCTCTGCGTTATGCTCAGTAATCAAGTAATGGAGGAGACATATGAAATTAGGAAAGAGTAAGCGCATTTTGTTAGTGACAATAGTTGCGAATTTTGTCTTAACGATTGGCAGTACATTTGCGGAAGTCCCAAAAGGTTATAACAGAGATCGGCAATCTTTTGCGAATCACCTGGACAAATTATTAACCAAGCATACAAGAAATGCATAACAAGGCAATACCGAAAAGAGTGATCGCAGGCTATGGCGACCAACAACCGGAACGTGACTCCGGTATCTCTGCCACTTGTCACCGATAGGATGCCACCATGAAACCGAGAGTAAGAATAGCGACAGCCCGGACCCCGGACGGAGGCGAAATGGTGCTTTATCAGCATGACCGTGATTTCTCGATCATGATCAACGGTGAGGATTTGATGCACAGTCGCCAACATGAGTCAGAACTGGAGCTGGCGCGGCTGGGTTGTGCGCATATGGCTGGTCGCAAGGCGCCCAGCATACTCATCGGCGGATTGGGTATGGGCTATACCTTGCGCAAAGCTCTCGATATGCTCAGCCCCCACGCCCAAGTGGTGGTGGGTGAACTGTTGGGTGATGTAGTCGAATGGAATCGTGAGTTTTT
Source organism: Desulfobacterales bacterium S5133MH16 (assembly GCA_001751005.1). GTDB lineage: Bacteria > Desulfobacterota > Desulfobacteria > Desulfobacterales > UBA11574 > S5133MH16. The sequence goes on along the minus strand of MAXL01000090.1, from coordinate 216 downwards.
CGGGGAACTCAACGGCCAGCCGCTGGGGGACGAACGAGTTGACCTCAAGACGGGCGATATCGTCGAGCTTATCTCACGTTCCAAGCGCAGATTCGATGCGATCCTGCTGGATATCGATAATGGTCCCAGCGCGATGACCGATTCATCGAACCGCCGTCTGTACGGTCGTGAAGGAATTCGGGCCTGTCGCCGCGCGCTGCGCGAACAGGGGTGTCT
>MAXL01000089.1 GCA_001751005.1 Desulfobacterales bacterium S5133MH16 | reverse complement strand
CCTTGAATTGACCGTTATCATTAAATATAGCTTGTGGCGACATGATTGTCTGAATCTTCCTGCCGTCTTTACATGTCCATTCAATCTCATAGGGTTTTACTTTACCTTTTCTTCGAACAGATGTTTGGTTTTTCAGTATTTGACTGTTATGATCATCAAGGAAATTCGTTACCAGTTTTCCAATAAAATCGTCTGATTTATAATCCAACATTTGGCAAAACTTATTATTGACATAGGTTATCAACCCGTTTTCATCTTGTATTCCTATTCCATCGTTCATTGTTTCCACTAAACGGCGGTAGCGCTTCTCGCTTTCTCTCATAGCTTCTTCTGCCTGTTTAATATCACTAATATCACGCAGTGTTGCCATCATACCGATCGGTTTGTTTTTTTCGTCCCGAATGAGTGAATTATGCATCAACGTGGGAAAGACAGTGCCATCACATTTGACATGCCAAATTTCACCCTTGAACCTACCAGTATGTTTAAGCTCCAAGTTGGCTGTTTCCACAGAGGGCACCTGTTCAGGAGTATGGAAAATAGACAGATTTTTTCCGACGAGTTCTTCGAGCGAATATCCGTGCATCTCTGCAAAGGTATTATTTGTAAATTTCAGATCACCATCCAGATCAGAAATAGCTATGCCTTCATTACTTTGCACAACAGCTAATGACAAAAAGTGCAGTCGCTCCTCCAAGCCCTCTTTCTTAAGGAGTTCTTTTTTTAGCTCCTTAACGGTTTTTTCCAATTCTTCATAGGGTGGTTTTTTGGTCATTGGAAGAACCTCCTATTAATCGGGATAGACGATGGGATAGAATACTATATATAGGTGCCATAAGAATAGCGAAAATGTAAGATTTCTTGCCTCAACCGTGAATCAACCAAAAGTGAAGATTCGGAATCGATTCTCTCCACATTTATCTATAAATCAAAAACTACGGGTTACAAAACACCTCAAGTTTGGAACATTTCGGAATGACATACCATAAGCACAAGTTGAAGCCGAATCCCATTCACTGAATATATCATAAAAATGGAATAGGCAAAACCCGTAAAAAAAGCCCTTGGAAATAGCGGATTAAGTTCCAAGGGCTTGTGCGAGGAGGAGGCCTCCCTGGAAGATGCAAAAGTATTTATATTTAAATCCTCCGTTCAATGCGATGTCGTCCGCATCATCACAATAACATGTGGCGGTGATAGTGCCGACATCTGCGGGTCCCGCAACCTACTAAATCCCGAAAGTTGGTTTTATCTTCCCCTGGGAAGAAGCCATGCCTTAAAGAAGGGGTTGACGAACCTGATTTCTTTCCCTCTTTTGAACAGAATATTGATATCAATCATCCGTGTCATTGCCCGGTTCACTGATGCGGAACTATGAGGTCCAACGGTTTTAATAAAATCCATCGAATAAATCTTTTTACCGCCTTCCTTTGCCAGAGCCGAAAGACACTTGAGCTGAAAGTCAGTCAGAAGGCTGACAAAGGCTTCATAAGACTTCTGTTCTCTTGAAAATATCAACTCAAGGGCGGCCTTTAGTTTGTCAGATGATACGGCATCTCCTTCCGGAGTGACTTCCCACAGGGCCTCACAGAGCTGCTGGATATCCCCGGTAATGTTATTGGCGATTTCAAATACCTGCCTTAAGGTCTCCCCTAAAACCTTACGGTGTCCTTTCTCGAACTTTTTTATCAAGAACTTCGAAAATTCTTCATATGGCAGTGGATCCACACTGATCGGGATAGCCGATTTAAAAAAAGCGGAGTTGGGAGAGATAAATATCTCGTCCATCTTGTGCCTTATGCTCCCAACAAAGACATAGGGGATATTTCTGTGAAACTGAATCTTGCTTCTTAAAAGAGCAATTGCTTCGTTGGCATCGCCAGTATTTAAGATGTCCTGGAATTCATCGAAGACGACTACCAATCGCTTTTTCTTGCCTATTGATTCGACCAAATCAAGGACCTCCTGGATCGAACTGGCTTTTAGTTCCACGGAGGCATCGAAAAAAATGACAGGCATGGAGGTAACAGGATCAGTCGTAATCGTTGGCCTGAGATGCGACAGTGTTTTAATCATATTAGTTACCCAGCTTACTCTTTTCTCCAGGGTAACTATTGCCCGGAGCATCCGCCTACACGAAGCATCAATAGATTTAATGCCAAGGAGATCCATATATAAAAGATGGGTTCCCCGCAACTTCCTAACCGCTTCATAAACAAGAGATGACTTTCCTATACGTCTCTCACCCAAAACCACGATGTTCTGGGATGCTTGTATATGGCTGCTAATTTGCTTCAGAAGGTCTTTTCTACCGCAAAAATCTTTCCCCAGAACAATCGATCCGTATTTGAATGGGTTCATTATGCACCATCTTTCATCTAACCCGGACAAACCCCGCACCGCAAGCGGTATATTCGACAAGCAGGACAGGACGGAATAAAAAAAGTTTTACCACAAAATACTCAAAAATTATTACTTAGAAACTAAAATCTGTGGGGTTCATTATTACATATCTATCAATATTGTTTTTAACTTAACTGCTTATAACACAACTGTTAAACAATGACAAGGGGAAAGATAAAGAAAACCACTGGAAGTTTTAATATCTGGAATTAGGAAGTTTGGATCAAAAATCTTTAATCTTTGCAAAATAATCTTCCAATCGGTCCATTCCCTGGGCGATGTTTTCCATAGAGGTCGCATATGAAAATCGAAGGTATCCTTCGCCGTTTTTTCCAAAATCGATGCCGGGTGCCACACCCACATGCGCTTTTTCAAGAATGTCAAAGGCAAGTTTATACGAGTCACCGGAAATGTGTTTTGCATTGGCAAACACATAGAAAGCCCCTGTGGGCTCCACGGTGATCCCGAGACCCATATCTTTAAGGCGGCGGATCATGAATTGTCTTCGTTCATTATAAATCCGCTTCATGCGCAAAATATCTTCCTCGGCCTCCTTAAAAGCGGCGATTCCGGCGACCTGAACCATGGCATTGGCAGAAATAAAAAAATTTTGTTGAAGCTTTTGTATGGGGCGAATGAAGTGTTTGGGTGCGATCATGTAACCGAGTCGCAACCCCGTCATTGCATAGAGTTTTGAAAATCCGTTGAAGACAAACGCCTTTTCCGTGAATTCCAGTATAGAGTGTTCTTTTCCCTCGTAAACCAGGCCATGATAGATTTCATCCGAGATAATATACGGTGAGTCCGGTTTTAAAGACAAGGCGGCAATTACCTCCATTCGCTCTTTGGAAAGCAGGTTTCCGGTGGGATTGGACGGAGAGTTGATAAATATTCCTTTTGTTTTCCGGGTGATCTTTTTTTCAATGGCTTCGGGTCGGTATTGAAAGCCGTTTTCCTCATACACGGGGATGAATACGGGCTCGCCCTGCACGAATTTTATAAAATTAGGATAGCAGGCATAATGGGGATCTGAGACAATGACCTGGTCTCCTTTTTCCAAAAGGGCGGAGAACATGACAAACATGGCCGGAGAAGTGCCTGATGATATTACGATCTGATCGGGATCCACCGACACGCCGTATGTTTTTAAATAATGTTCACTGATGGCTTCTCTGAGCTCTATCATACCCAGGCTGTGTGTATAATGGGTATGGCCGTTGTCCAGTGCCCTGCAAGCAGCATCTTTAATACATTGAGGGGTATCAAAATCAGGCTCGCCGACTTCCAGGTGGATCACATGAACCCCCTGACGTTCCATTTCGTGGGCCCTTTCAAGAACGTCCATTACGATGAAAGGGGTCATTTCTTTGGTTCGATTGGATATCATTTCTGTTCCTTAAACAACCTTGTTGAGCGGGTATTCTATAATGCCCTCAGCGCCGTGTTTCAAAAGCTTTGGGATAAGATCTCTGACAATACTGGTATCCACCACCGTTTCCACGGAAAACCAGTTCGAATTGTAAAGCGGTGCAACCGTTGGCGCGTTGAGACTGGGGAGCAAGGATACAATCTTTTCAAGGCGAGTATCCGAAACATTCATTTTAAGGCCCACAAGATTTTCAGCTACAAGCGCACCTTTAAGTAACAGCGCTATCTGTTCAAGTTTTTCTTTTTTTTCGGGATCCTTCCATGAATTGTGGTTGGCGATGAGCTGAGTACATGTCTGCATAAATTCATGGATAATTTTCAGCCCGTGGGCCTTAATGGTGCTTTCCGTCTCAGTAACTTCCACGATGGCATCGGCAAGACCGGAAATGACTTTTGCTTCCGTGGCTCCCCATGAAAATTCAACGGTGACATTAATATTACGTTCAAAAAAATAATTTTTTGTATATTCAACCAGTTCGGTGGATATTTTTTTCCCCTCAAGATCCTCAAGTTTTTTAATGGGAGAATCCGGGGCAACCGCCAGCACCCATCGTGCAGGCCTGGCACTTGTTTTGGAATAGACAAGATCGGT
>MAXL01000088.1 GCA_001751005.1 Desulfobacterales bacterium S5133MH16 | reverse complement strand
CATTAATGATTCATTGAGCCAGATAATAGCCATTAATGATGCAAATACAGGAATCAGATTAATAAACAACCCGCCACGATTTGCTCCAATCATCTCTATACCCCGGTTCCAGCTGAAGTAAGCCACAATCGATGGAAATGTTGCAACATATAATATGCTGAAAACAACATTTTTATTCATTTCATACGCGTTACTAAATATCATTTCCCAGAGATAAAAAGGTAATAAAAAGAACGCCCCGATACCGAATGTATATACCAGGAAACTCAGCGGATGTATTTTAGGCCGGTTACGCAGGAAGGCGGAATAGAGCGCGTAAAACACTACAGCAACAATCATTAACAGGTCACCCTGTGTAAAAGACAGGCTCAGAAAGTTGGAGAATTTTCCGCGCAATACCACAAGAGCAGCCCCGATCACACACAAGCTGACACCCGCCACCTGGATCCGGTTGATTTTATCATTGAATAACATAACGGATATCAGAATGATCGTAGCCGGCATGGCCGCCTGGATCAGAGCGCAGTTAATGGCCGTCGTTGTGTGAACCGCGGTATAAAGGAGCACGTTAAAAAGACTGATCCCGGTCAGGGATAAAAATATCATAATTTTCCAATGTAAGATCACCAGACCCCAATCCTGTTTCGCGCGTTTCCAGACAAAAGGGAGCAGGATGATAAAGGCAATGGTCCATCTCAAAAACGCTAAGCTGACAGGGGGAATGATATCAGCCACACCACGTGCCAGCACAACATTACCGGCCCAGCAGAGCGGTGCGATCACCAGCAGAACATATGGAAGTCCGGCCTTAAACCGTTTTTTATCTCTATTAATTCCGGCTGTAATCTTTTCCTTCATTGCTTAAGTCTTTAATAGAATGTGATAATTCCTGGTTATTATCTGTAAGGTTTTGAAACCACTTCTATTGGATCATTTACATAATTCCATTATTCCAGCGGTTTTCACTTTGTTTTTACCCCATTTGAAATTAACAATTTCTCCAGGATGCTGTAACTTTGCGCGCCAACCAGTTGATCATTTTTCATCATAAAAGTCGGTACTGCCTTAATTCCATTTTTCCAAGAGAGAGCCCAGTCCTCGTCCACCGCCTTTTTAAACGTCCGGTTTAAAATAACCGATTCGGATTCTTCCCGGTTAAGCCCCACAAATTCAGTCAAATCCCAGAGAACCGACAATTTAGCGATGTTCTTCCCGTCGACAAAATAAGCCTTAAAAGCCTCTGCATGAAATGCATCCCCGGCATTCTTTGACTCAGCCCATTTCCCCAGTTCCTGGGCCAGGCGGCTGTTATAGGTCTTCTGACGATTACCCAGCGGTAAACCAAGCTCTGCCGATTTTTTTCTCAAATTTTGCAGCATGATATCAATATCCACAGGTGTACCGGCAAAAAGCTGTTCAAGAGTGAGCCCCTCTTTTGGGGTGTCCGGATGAAGGGGAAATGCACGCCATTTTATTTCAATGTCAAATTTTTTCTTTAGCTGTTCAATACTCCCGGTAATGAAATAGCACCATGGTCAGATATAATCGGAAAAAACTTCAAGTGTTGGGTTTGTGAACATTTGGATCATCTCCCGATTAGTTGTAGTTAATTTAGGCAAAATCAATGGATTATCTCCAATTGACCAAGCGTTATCCCAGAGGGTACAAGGGGTCCAGGCTTCGCCTTCGGCTACGCCCGGCAAGCAAGGATTCGGGGGTTCAGGGGCCAGGGTTTACTTTTCAAAACGTTGTTCGCCACTGAAAATATATAATCCACCTTCTTTGGCCAGGCATGCAAGGGTTAGGTTCAGTTGTGATGCGAGTTCAACAGCGAGTGAAGTGGGACGAGAGATGGAGAGAATAATCGAAATTTTCGCCCTTACAGCCTTTTGTATCAGATCATAACTTGTTCGGGAAGAAAGGAGTAAAACAGCGGCCTTATCCAGCTTGTTGTCAAGAAAGAGCCGGCCGATGGCCTTATCAACAGCATTGTGGCGGCCGACATCCTCGGCAGATGATAGAATTTCAAACTCTAAGCTGCATATAGCAGCTCCATGGGTTGCAAGGGTTTTATTTCGCAAAGGCTGGTGGTCACCAAGATTGTCGAGACACTTAAGTGCCCGCTCGATGTCTATTTTAAAATCATCAGCCGCAGGAGAAATGTTTTGAAAAATATCACTTGCCAATTCTTTTCCGAATATTCCGCTGCTTGTCTGACTGACAAAACCACGCTTTTCGATAAGTCGAGTTATTTTATTCAGTCTCGATGGTTTCAGTGAGACCATTACCTTGTTTGTATCGTTTTTATCATTCAATTCAATGGATGTGAAATCATCAAGCGTTTCGATAATACCTTCAGCAAGGCAAAATCCTGCAACCTGCGCTATCTCATCACCCGGTGTACGCAATACAACGGAATACGGTTTTCCTTGAATAAATATCGATAATGGCTCTTCATTAACAATGTTAAGTAAAATTGCTTTCCCGGACATCCGATCCCGGTGTGTTACCTGATGCTTTCTAAATGTATTCAACTAGTTCTCCTGACTTGCCAAAGCCATGAGGAGCAGCCCTTCGGGCTTTAAAGAGCGGCCTTCGGCCTTGAGGAACGTCCCTTCGGGACTTGAAGCCTCAAGCGTAGTGATCTTCAAGCAAAGCGGTGATTGAGCAAAGCGCTTGGCTTCTCCGGTTTATCCGAATTAT
>MAXL01000087.1 GCA_001751005.1 Desulfobacterales bacterium S5133MH16 | reverse complement strand
TCAAGGCGTGCAAATTTTGTAATCATGAGGCGTACTTTTCGTACGTTGAATGATTACGAAATGCAGCGCAACGCAGAAGTTGGACTTTTTACGAAGCCGTCATCATTGCCGCTCTATTTTTCCGTGCCCTCTCCCGGGACCGGTTTTATTCACCGCTCATCTTTTACAGACGGCTTTTCCTTTTTGAGCGTTTCCTATCCAACTCATCAGCTTTATAAAAGGGCTTTTGATCTTTTGCAGGCGTTGCTTTTTTTCGTAATTTGAGCTTTTCATACTGATCAGACCCACTGAACTCTCTCATCACTTTCTTTACGTTCAACCACCTCACCGATGATAAAAGCATTTTCCTTCATAGCGATGAAACAATCAATAATTTCCTGGGCATCTTTCTCATGAACAACGGCAATAAAGCCAATACCGTTATTAAACGTGCGCCTCATTTCACGTTCTGATATATTGCCGGCCTCCTTAAGATACGTAAACACGGGCGGCACATCCCAGCCGTTCTTGCGCATGACAACGTTACACTGTTCGGGGATAATCCGAACAATGTTATCTGTAATCCCACCGCCGGTTATATGGGCAAGTCCAAAAACCGGCAGATTCTTTATAATGCTGAGAACGGTTTGTGAATATATTTTTGTGGGGGTAAGAAGTTCTTCGCCGATGGTCTTGCCAAGATCGGGTATATGAGTGTCGATTTTCAGTTTTAAAATGTCAAAACAGATTTTGCGTACCAGCGAATATCCGTTGCTGTGAAGCCCGCTCGATGAGATTCCGATAAGCTGATCCCCAACGCGGATTCCCGAACCATCGACAATTTTGCTGTTTTCAACAACGCCAACGGCAAATCCGGCCAGATCATATTCATTATCCTTATAAAACCCCGGCATTTCGGCAGTTTCACCACCGATAAGCGCACACCCGGCCTGAGCGCAGCCCTCTCCGATCCCGGCGATAACATCAATGGCGATCTTTTCTTCCAGCTTTCCCATCGAAAGATAATCTAAAAAGAAAAGTGGTTTTGCACCCTGCACTACGATATCATTAACACACATTGCAACCAGGTCTATGCCGATGGTATCGTGTTTTGACATCATAAAGGCGATCTTGAGCTTGGTCCCGACACCGTCGGTCGAACTTACAAGAACCGGACTTTCCATGTCGGTGATGTTGAGGGAATACAGTCCGCCGAACCCGCCGATCTCACCAATAACTCCGGATCTAGGGGTCTGCTGCGCTATTTTTTTAATCTTGCCAACAAGGTTGTCGGCTTTATCAATATCTACACCCGCATCGGCGTATGTCAGTGATTTTGCCATATGAATCCCCTTCCCGGATCAACCGGAAAATTGCTTAAATTGCCTAAAATTACTAAAGGAATTTTATCTGTTTTATAAATCTACCACCAACGCACGAAAATCAATTTTTGTATCGGACTTCTTGGTCATCCTTTCGGGATGCTTTACGCGCATTTCGAATTTTTAATCGAAAAATAATCCCAATCGGTTTAAAAGTCAAAACAAAATTTTTGACATAAAAAACTTTGTATTGTAAATAGAGAATAATTTGGACTATTATATCCTAAACCGGACAAGCCCGCCCTCCTGCCAAACGGAGTAAGGCGGACAAGCCGGAACCAAAAAATATTTGCCACCAAGACACGAAGACACAAAGACACGAAGGATTTTATTTTGTTATTCTTTCTTAGTGTCTTGGTGCCTTTGTGGCGAAAAGAAAAAGTTTTGCCACAAAAAGCACAAAATCTACAACTAAGCGCCTAAGAGGTTAATTTTATGAGAACTTTCGCCAGACTCGACCGTCTCCCGCCCTATGTATTTGCAACGGTTAACAAAATCAAAATGGATGCCCGCCATGCCGGAGAGGATATTATCGACCTGGGGATGGGAAATCCCGACATCGGGACGCCACAGCACATTGTGGATAAGCTGACAGAAGCCGTCCAAAAACCGCAAAATCACCGATATTCGGCATCCATGGGTATCACCAAACTGAGAATGGCCATTTCCAGCTGGTATAAACGAAGATATGATGTGGATATCGACCCCGATACGGAGGCCATCGTCACCATCGGCGCCAAGGAAGGAATATCACATCTTATCCTTGTCACCATCCGGCCCGGAGACGTGGTTTTCACACCCAACCCGACATACCCTATCCATCCTTACTCGGCAATTATTTCCGGAGGTGATGTCAGGGGAATCCCCGTGGGTCCGGGTAACGATTTTTTCGATAACCTTATGAACGCAACCCGGCAGACCTGGCCGAGACCCAAGGTTTTAATTATCAGCTATCCGCATAATCCGACCACGGAAGTCGTTGATCTGGAATTTTTTGAAAAAATCGTGGATTATGCAAAAGAACACGATATCATGATCATCCACGACTTCGCATACGCAGACTTGGCATTCGATGGATATAAACCGCCCAGCTTTCTCCAGGTTAAAGGGGCCAAGGATATTGGTGTCGAATTCTTTTCACTTTCCAAGAGTTACAGCATGCCCGGTTGGCGGGTGGGTTTTTGTGTGGGGAACAGCGAAGTTGTGGGCGCCCTTCGCCGGATAAAAAGTTACTTGGATTATGGTATTTTTCAGCCGATTCAGATTGCATCCATCATCGCCTTAAACGGCCCCCAGGAATGTGTCACGGAGATATGCGATACCTATAAAACACGAAGGGATGCTTTGATATCAGGCCTCAACCGAGTAGGCTGGGAGGTAGAAAGCCCCAAAGCAACCATGTTTGTATGGAGTAAAATTCCTGAAAAATATATAAAAATGGGGTCGGTGGAATTTTCCAAAATGCTGATTAATAAGGCCCAGGTTGCGGTTTCACCGGGTCTTGGATTTGGCGAATACGGCGATGAATATGTGCGTTTTGCTCTCATAGAAAACAACATGCGCATAAACCAGGCCATAAGAGGAATACGAAAGATAATGTAATTCCTGTTCAGGAGCGAATTGCATGAAAAAAATAAATATTGGTTTGCTCGGCTGCGGCACGATCGGCACAGGTGTTGCAAAAATTCTTATTAAAAACAGGGATCTTATCCGCTCCCGGGTTGGCGCCAATTTGAACCTGAAATATGTTGCCGATATCGACCTGAAAACTGATCGTGGCATACGATTTGATAACGGAGTTTTTATTAGCGATGCGTATAAAGTGGTGGATGACCCTGACATTGATATCATTATAGAAATGATCGGAGGAGATGGGGTTGCCAGGGATCTTATTTTAAGAGCCATCGATAAGGGCAAGCAGATTGTTACCGCAAACAAGGCTCTGCTCGCCGTCCATGGTAATGCCATATTCAAGGCCGCAACCGAAAAAGGGGTTGATCTGGCTTTTGAAGCCGGCGTGGGCGGCTGTATGCCCATCATCAAATCGTTGCGGGAATCTCTGGTGGGGAATCACATAAAATCCATGGCCGGCATCCTTAACGGCACCTGTAACTACATCCTCTCCAGAAGCACGGATGACGGCAGCAGTTTTGAAACCGTGCTGGCCGAAGCACAAAAAAACGGGTATGCCGAGGCGGACCCGAGCCTGGATATCGAAGGAATCGACACCGCCCACAAACTTGCCATTCTCACCTCCCTTGCCTACGGCATGGAGATTAATTTTAAGGATATATATATCGAAGGCATCTCTAATATAGATCCCATGGATATCGGTTTCGCCGGGCAGTTTGGATACAGAATCAAGCTTCTGGCCATTAGCAAAAACATGGGTAATGCCATAGAGGCAAGAGTGCATCCCACCATGATTCCTTTTGACAATCCCCTTTCCAGTGTCGGCGGCACCCTCAATGC
>MAXL01000086.1 GCA_001751005.1 Desulfobacterales bacterium S5133MH16 | reverse complement strand
GGTAGCACCCATTTGCGACTTGATGTCGTCACCGATGATAGGCATTTTTTTTGCCTCAAAACGACTTGCCCACTCAGGATTGCTGGCGATAAACACTGGAATGTTATTGATAAAAGCGACCCCTGCTTCCAGCGCGCAATGGGCATAAAACCTGGTGGCTTCTTCAGAGCCGACCGGGAGATAGTTCAACAGGATTTGGGCGCCGGACTCCTTGAGCACTTTGGCGATTTCCTTTTCTGTCAGCTCCGGCTCCTCGGACAGAACGAAAGTATTGTTATCAGGATAATCCTGCATATGGCTCGCAACACCGTCCAGAATTTTTCCCATCCGAACCAATACTCCGGATGGGGGAAGATCAGAACAGAAAACCGTCGTGCAGTTGGGTTTGGCAAAAATAGCTTCATGCACATCCTAGCCGACCTTGCGCTTGTCAACATCAAAGGCCGCTACAACCTCTACGTCTCCCGGCTTATAGCCGTTTATTTCAAAGTGCATCAGGCCGATGGCGTCTTGCCGGCTTTTATCCCGGTAATAGTGAATCCCTTGAATCAGTGAACTGACACAATTCCCAATTCCTAAAATCGCTATCTTTATTTTAGCCATAGATTATTTACCTCCTATTGATAGTTTTGTATAATGTAGTTTGCCGTGTGAAACTCAGACTTTTACTTGAAAAAATTATATTGAAAAATCCGCGGGCGGAAATTCGCAGGATAACCCGGAACTTAAGGCTCTAATCGGGCAGCGGGGAATAGAATCGCTTGAAACTGAGACGTGCTTTGGAAAGAATTTCGTGTTGAACGGTCATCGAATCTCTGGAGGTTGCATAAAAGTGAATTGATGCCGTCCTTATACGGTATAAACACCCGACGTCCTCATCAAATGCGCTTCATCAATGCGGAAACTTAAAAAGCCCTACTCAACGACAGGGGAAGGCGCTAATAAAATGAATAACTCTTCACACTCTTGATCTTTTTTTCCATCTGACTCCTTTCCATCTGGCGGCAAAAAATCTTTTTCCTGCAGAATAAGGAATTTATCCAGTAACTGACTTTAGAGAATGCTCGTTTGTGGTAACGAAGCGCATAATCTCGACGGCAATATGACCCAGCGATACGCAGGAGAAAGGACAGCGTTGCACCGTCTTTATTTGGGACTTTCGTTATATAGCAGACCAAAACGGTCCTGTCAAACAGGTCTCTGAAGATGAATTTTTTATTTTTGGCAAAAAGGTCGGCATTGCTGCAACATCCATAAAATGATTGCCAAATGAAACGATAAAAATATATATGGATGTAAAGATACTTCTTAATTCTCAGCTGCCGACAAAGGAGATATAGCCTTGAAAGATCTGATCAAACGCATAGCAAAGGCATTGGTTGACCATCCGGAACAGGTAGAGGTTTTGGAGGTAGAGGGTGAACAGGTCTTGGTATTAGAACTTAAGGTGGCTAAAGAGGATGTTGGGAAGATAATCGGCAAACAGGGCCGGACTGCTCGCGCCATACGGACTATATTAAGCGCTGCTTCCGGCAAGGTAAAAAAACATACTGTCATAGAGATTATAGATTAGTACAATATTGCCCCTACCGATAAAAGGGGGGTGTTCTGCTGTAGGTCGTGCCTTTTTAGATTTTATGCTTTGGCCTCTTTTCGCAGCTCTTCAACCATGGTTTGCGCAAGGCTGAATTGGTATGTTCACTTGAAGGCCTGGTTTTACCAGATTCAGACTACTCAAGATTTTGTGGCGGCTTAAAACCTCGGATAAAGCTATGACCATCCCCTTGGATGGTGGATGTGAACTAATCCAAAGCTTCCGTTTTTTTAAAAATCGATACTTAGCTTGCTTTCGTCCCAAAGAAAGGTTATCATTTGTCCAATCAATAAAGATCCGTTCTTAATTGACGGGTCGGTTTCGTTCTAAAGGCAAGACTCATTTGCCCAAGTGGCAACCTTCAGTTTGGAACTATGAGAAATTTTTGAAAGGAGGATGTCATTATGGCGAATGGAATTGTAAAATGGTTTAACAGCGGCAAGGGTTTTGGCTTCATTGAGCAGGAAGACGGTCCGGATGTATTTGTTCATCATTCAGCAATCAATGCAGAAGGTTTTAAATCCCTCAATGAAGGCGACAGAGTTACTTTTGACATAGAGCAAGGAGAAAAAGGTCCTGCTGCGGTTAATGTCACTGTGGATTAGCTTGCCATTTCTGAGTTTTAAAAAAGGGCGTTCCATCGAATTATAAAGGAATGCCCTTTTTGTTTTGATAAAATGTCTACTCGTTTAGCCATTCGAGGTTCGCAAGTTGCTAAGAATCGATGATCTTTATTTGTTATTTCTTATTCGATAAATAACGGCACAACTGCTCCGTCGATACAATATGTGCAAAGCCAAACGCAAGATTCTTCAGAGATGCTATCTAAGCAATCATTATTCGCAAACTATTCGCCGCTGGTGATATCTGCAATGACTAAAAAGTATCAAGTGCCTGATTTTTTAGTGATAACATAATACCGTATCACCAAACGATAGTTTCCTCGATTCTTCTATCTATATTTGAACATCCGAATTTGTGATATGGTCAAAAAGC
>MAXL01000085.1 GCA_001751005.1 Desulfobacterales bacterium S5133MH16 | reverse complement strand
TAAAAAGTCCGATTTAGACGGTTTCGTAAAAAGTTCAAATTCAAGGCGTGCAAATTTTGTAATCATGAGGCGTACTTTTCGTACGTTGAATGATTGCGGAATGCAGCACAACGCAGAAGTTGGACTTTTTACGAGACCGTCAAGATTTTATAACCCGTTAGTTTTTAAAACCAGGACGGATTTAGTTCGGAAAATAAGCAGGAAGCTATAATATATGCCGCTTTTTAAACCAGCCTATATTGAAACTTCTAAAAAGGGATTGCTTTCGGAAAAGATTGAGAAAGCGTATGAAATTTTGAAATCCTGCACCCTTTGCCCCAGAAGATGCAAGGTAGATCGCCTATCCGGTGAAACCGGTATATGCAAAACAGGTAAAAAAGCATATGTTTCAAGCTTTAACTCTCATTTTGGAGAAGAGGATCCTCTGGTCGGTACCCATGGATCCGGCACAATTTTTTTTACCCACTGCAATCTTTTGTGCATCTTCTGCCAGAATTACGATATAAGCCACCTGGGTCATGGTGAACAGATATCCAATGAAAAGCTCGCCCGTATAATGCTGAATTTACAAAACGCGGGATGCCACAACATTAATTTCGTCACCCCATCCCATGTTGTGCCCCAGATCCTTTCTGCCGTAGAAATAGCAGTTGATAACGGTCTTTCAGTGCCCCTGGTTTATAACACGGGGGGATACGACCGTGTTGAAACCCTGAAACTGCTTGAAGGTGTATTTGATATTTATATGCCGGATTTCAAATTCTGGAATCATGAAATTGCAAAGACCGTTTGCGATGCTGAAGATTACCCGGAGGTAGCCCGAAAGGCGCTTGTTGAGATGCACCGGCAGGTCGGTGATCTTATTACCGATGAATCGGGTATTGCCAGGCGGGGGCTTCTGGTACGGCACCTTGTTTTACCCCATGGACTTGCAGGAACACGCGAACTAATGAGATTTATTGTAAATAAGATTTCATCCAACACCTACGTAAATATAATGCCCCAGTACAGACCCTGCGGCAGAGCTTCAGAATTAAAGGAACTTTCTGATTACCTTTCACAAGAGGATTATAAAACAGCTTTGCAGGCGGCAAGGGAAGAAGGGGTTGAACGACTCGACAGCCGAAAACGCAGGTTTATGTTTCTGTAATCTGTTTGGCCCGGATTTTTGAGAAAGAATTCCATTGACTTTTTGCGCAAGGATGGTTCACTTGTTGGATATAAAAAGACAGACTCGAAGAGATCTGCGAGGATGCAATTTTTAAAAATGAAACCCTATGCATGGATGATAGTAATTCTGCTATTGTTATTCAGCAGCGTGGCTTGGGCTGAACGATGGGCCGTTGCGGTTTCTGTGGCCAATGTACGTTCCGGACCCGGAAAAAATTACGACATCTTATGGGAAATCGAGAAATACCATCCCCTGAATGTTTTTAAAAAGTCCGGGCAATGGTATCATTTTCGAGATTTTGAGGGAGATGAAGGGTGGATTTATAAATCGCTTGTCCGTAACATTCCATCGATTATTACAAAAAAAGAAAAATGCAATATTCGATCCGGTCCGGGCACCGGTTTTTCCATAGCGTTCACGGTTGAAGAAGGAGTTCCGTTTAAGGTTATAAAACGCAAAAAAAGCTGGATTTACATTCAGCATGCTGATGGAGACAAGGGGTGGATACACGAGTCTCTTGTCTGGTAAGACAGCTAACTTGATGGTATAGGAATTTCCTTTTTTTAGAGCGGCGAAGCCGCGCTATATAGAATCGCGAAGCGATTATATGACTTGATACAAAAGATGAAATAATGTTTACCGGTCAAGAATATACGCACAGAAAGCTTGTTGTGGGAATCGGATCGGCTCTTGTGGATATACTTGCCCGTGAAGACGATGAATTTCTGCAGAAAACCGGTGCGATAAAGGGCGGGATGAAATATGTTGACAAAGAGTTCATTGAGTTGACAATGTCACAAGCATCCAAAAAACCGACTATGGTTCCGGGTGGTTCTGCCTGCAATACGGTTATTGGTATCGGCAAACTCGGTGGACATGCCCGCTTTGTCGGTAAAAGCGGCAAAGGTAAAATAGGAGGGTTTTTTGAAAAAAATTTAAGAAAAAACAATGTCGATCCCGTGCTTTTTAAATCATCTTCATTTACCGGAAGGGTCCTTTCCATTATTACGCACGATGCACAGCGTTCCATGTTTACATTCCTTGGTGCTTCTTCAGAAACACAACCCGAAGAAATCACTAAAAAATGCTTTGAAAATGCGGCAATTGTTCATATCGAAGGGTATCTTCTGTTTAACGAGGATTTAATATTCGCCGCCTTAAATGCCGCGAAAGAGGCCGGAGCGCTGGTATCTCTTGACCTTGCCAGTTTTACGGTTGTTGAGGAATCAAAAGTTCTTCTTAAAAAAATTGTAAAAGATTTTGTTGATATTCTGCTGGCCAATGAGGATGAAGCACTGGCATTTACAGGATACTCGGATGAAATAAAAGCGGTCACATCTCTTTCGGAACATACGCGTATTGCAGCACTTAAGGTGGGAGAACGGGGAAGTTACATTGCCCATGCCGACAAAATTATAAAGATTAAACCCATGGTAACCGGCACTGCCGTTGATACCACAGGAGCCGGTGACCTATGGGCCTCGGGTTTTCTGTTTGGACTGGTTAACGGCTATAGCCTTGAAAAATGCGGCAATCTCGGCTCAGCATGTGGTTATGAAGTGTGTCAGGTGGTAGGAGCAAACATCCCGGAACAAGGCTGGCAGAGAATAAAGAAAATATTGGAGGAATCATGGGGAAAAAAAGGGTATCTCGATCCCGGAAAAGAGACCTGAATAAACCTGATGAATTTATAAGCTTCTGGACAAAAGTATTTGGATGGATCTCTGAATATAAGCTGTTGTTTTCTAGCGCTTTGGGGGTTATGGTTGCAATTATTATCGTCATTATTGGGATAGTGTATTTTATAAAAATATCTGAAGATAAAGCCTTTGCTTTGCTTCAGCGGGGAATCACCAACTACCATACAGAATTGAAAAATAACACCCCGGAAAAAGCCTTTCTTGATGCGGAAAAGGATTTTCAGCTTATTATGGAAAAATATTCAAATAGAGATGGAGGTAAACTGGCAGGTTTTATTTATGCGAATATATGTTACACAACAAAAGATTATGACAAGGCGATAGAGTTTTATAATAAATCGCTACCGAATTTTAATGACGAGCTATTTATTAAAGATTTAATTTTAAATGGACTGGGCTATGCTTACAAAGCTAAAAAGGATTTTAAAACCGCAGCCAAATATTTTGAAATCATTGCTTCATCGCCTGATTATACTATTAAAGACGAGGCGCTTTTCAATTTAGGAGAGATTTATGCCGCCATGGGCGATCATGATAAGAGCACAAATGCCTTTAAGAAGATCATATCTGATCATTCGGGCTCCATGTATATTGAGCTTGTAAAGGAAAGGGTAACGGGATAGGTGCATTTCAAAAAAATAATGACTAATCGGAACGATTCCGATTAGTCATTAAGGAAGAAAACAGATGAAGAAATTATTAGGTTGGAAATTAGTTATGCAATTTGCTTGCCAAAATATAGCAATTAGCCTGAAAACTTTTTAATTTATCGAATAATGGATAAATTCTAAGGTGTTAAGCTACAAAACATTTAAAATATACCTCTCTATTTTCTCGATTACAATTTCCTGTAAATCCCAAATAGTTCATATTTTTGAACCATCTTTATAGACAAATCATACAACCCATTATTTTGACAGGGAATAATCCTAAATCCTCATGGTTCAAATTTTTGAACCAGATTAGAGCCAAACCGTGCAACCTATTGTTTCGACAGGGAATAATCCAAAACCATCCCGGTTCAAATTATTAACCCCAAACCGTAAAGGGCTGTCAATCACAACACAACCTGTCCAATTTTAGTAAATATCCTGGTCGGTTAGCCATAATTTCCACAATTTCTCAATAAATTATACCACCCGGCGCCGGGTCAATATTCCTCATCTAATTCCCCAGAAATTATTGAGATGTTATGAATCTTTGTGTTTTGAACCTGCATCCAATTTAAATTTTTTAATTTTCCAGTTGAGTCCGCTTTTACCAATACCAAGTAATTCTGCAGCCTGAGATTGAACGTTGTTTGTCAATTTCAAAGCTCTATTAATCATTCTTTTCTCTATCATTGTAAGGACTTCATCTAATTTTGCATTTGCAAGTATTCCTTCAATGTGCAAGGTATTGTAAACATTTTCCTTAAATTCTTTGGGAAGATCTGATATTTTTATGTCGCTGCTTTGACACATAACCATGGCCCGTTCTATAACATTTTCAAGTTCACGGACATTACCGGGCCAACTGTAATCGTAAAAAAGACGTTCCACTTCCTGATTAAGGCCGGTTACAGGATCTTCAGATTTTCGTTCATCTTTATATTTATCAATAAAGTAGTCCACAAGCGGGAGAATATCCTCCTGACGTTCCCTTAAAAAGGGGAGGACCATATGGACCACATTTAACCGATAATAGAGGTCCTCTCTGAATCTTCCCTGTTCCATCTCTTCTTTGAGATTTTTGTTTGTTGCGGCAACAATACGAATATCGACCGATATGGGCTTAACGCCCCCAACCCTTTCAAAAATCTTTTCCTGAAGAACTCGTAACAGTTTTACCTGGAGGTTTTGTGACAGTTCTCCTATTTCATCAAGAAACAGGGTTCCGCCGTCGGCCAGTTCAAAACGGCCTTTCTTCATGGCCACGGCACCGGTGAACGCCCCTTTTTCATGACCAAAAAGTTCGCTTTCAAGGAGGGATTCGGCAAGTGCACTGCAGCTAACTGCAATAAAAGGGTTGTCTCGCCGCAGGCTGTTAAAATGAATCGATTTTGCGACCAACTCCTTTCCGGTGCCGCTTTCACCTTCAATCAAAACAGTCGTTGTGGTGGGCGCGACTTTCCTTATGGTTTCAAAAAGATCCTGCATCACTTTACTTTTTCCGATGATATTTCCGAAACTATATTGTAATTCCGCAGCACTCCTCAGTCGCCGGTTCTCTTTGATCACCCGATACATAGAAATGGCCTTGTTAACATAAAGAATCAACCTGTCGTTGTCGAAAGGTTTGAGGATATAGCTGTAGGCGCCTTTCTGCATAGCTTCTACAGCCTTATCCACTGTACCATGAGCCGTCATCATGATGACCGGGAGCTCTTCATCTTTGATCTTGATTCTTTCCAAAAGTTCAATACCGTCCATGGAAGGCATTTTCATATCGGTGAGAACCAGGTCTACATCGGTATTTTTCAGTATTTCAAGGGCC
>MAXL01000084.1 GCA_001751005.1 Desulfobacterales bacterium S5133MH16 | reverse complement strand
GAAAATAAATGTCACGGCCCGTTGTATCTTCAGCAGCGTGGTTTGCGCCAATGAAGATCAAAATGGCCTTCCCAATCCCTATAAGCAAGAGACGAATTTTGAATTCATCATGAATGATAATTGTTCCGGCATTAATCAAGGCGTTATAGCTGTCCGATCGGTAAAGGCTGATATCGGAACATTACTCAGACATCTTACTGCTGAAGAAAAAAGCGCCGGATTAATAGAAACGGAGCTGGACCGGATAGCTTATGCGGTTATTGTAAACAAGAAAAATCCTGTTAAAGAACTGAGCATGGAACAGATACTCGGGATCTTTGCAGGCCGAATTCAAAACTGGAAAGAGGTTGGGGGCAAAGATGCGCCTATCTTGATTTATAGACAGGAATGCGGCGCGGGCTATGACCATATTATGGATCAGGCTCTGGCAAAAGCAGGGATCAGGAAGAATCAAAAGCGTTTAAAGGAAGCAGTGATGAGCGTAGAAATTACCGATAACCAGTTTGAAAAAATTGCAGACTATGACATGTCTGTTACAATGGCGCCCCGGTTTTTCTTTGATGATAATTCCAGGCATCTGAAGATAGAGGGAATCCTTCCTTCAAGAACATCGGAAAAGGACGGCGATTATCCTTTTCTTGCAAATATGTCCTTGGTCAGCAGGAAAGACCTTTCCGGTTCAGCAAAGAAATTTCTGGCTTTTATCACCGGTCCGCACGGCAAAGCGCTTATTGAAAAGGGGCTTGGCATGGACTGGTTGAAACAAGGATTTTAACTGTGAAGATTGGAACTAAGGTAATCGTTTTTTTTGTTGTGCTTTTGTGCGCAACTATTTCAGCAATAGTATTTACGCTGCATTATAAATCAGGAAGTATTCTTTTAGATGCCAAAAAAATTGAAATATCCTGTGATGTAAAAAGAATCAAAGCAGATTTTAAATACATGATTGATCAGTACCGGAAGTTCTCCTTTTATATAGCATTGGACCCCGGCCTGGTGGATTTGATGAGAATTGCCAAATTCACCAAAAGGCTTGGTCTGCTCAAGGAAAAACTTGTTCTCCAACAGGAGATGGTCAAATGTGACGCAATTGAATTATATAACAGAAAAGGCGGACTGATTGTAACTACAGACGAAAAACCTACAAAAAAGGCTCTTTCAATTCCCGAAGTGAATAATAAAGATCACGTTGTATGGAAAATAATTACTGAAGATGATTTTTTAAAAGTGGTTTTTTATTGTCATGTTTTCAGCCAGGACTCCCTGGCCGGAATCCTGGTTTTAAAGAAAAATATTGACCGCCCCCTTTTGAATTCTTTGATTGGCGAGTCAAATGTCATTATCGGGATTCTTGAAGAAGAAAGCGGCACGTATAAAGTTAGAGCGACTACTGGTAATCCGGGGAGCGCGTCTGTAAATTTTCAGGATATTACCCTGTCAAACAATTCCACTTATGTCGCAACCGACTATATCGTGGATAATCAGTACGGTGTTCTTTCCGTCAATCCATTTACCATAGACCCTGCCAACAAGGAACTCCTGTTCTTTTATTTTGTTGACAAGAAAAACATTGAGAAAATACACGACCAGATTATTTTTATATCACTTGTTATAGCCGCGATTGTCGGTTTTTGCGGTTGTATGGCCGCGCTGTTTTTTTCAAGACGTATATCCGGTTCATTAAGAAAGCTTTCCGATTATTCGAATCGTGTCGCAAAAGGCGATTTTTCCAATAGGATAGATATCAAATCAGGAGATGAAATTGAATCATTATGTGAATCTTTTAATAAGATGTCCCTGGATTTATCGTTGACCGTGGAAAAAGAGAAGCAGCTCGCGGCAGCCGAAGCGGCCACCGTTGTTGAGAAAAAAAAGGTTAAAGAGCTGGAAGATGCAAGAGGACAGCTTGTTTCGACTCTGCGAAGTATCGGCGATGGTGTAATAACTACTGATATGAAGGGCAGAGTCACCATGATGAACAATGTGGCTGAAATTCTGACAGGCCGCAGTCATAGTGACAGCCAGGGGCAAGCCGTTCAGCAGGTCTATAAAACAATCAATGAAAACACGCGCATGCCTGTCGAGAATCCGGCTGACCTGGTGCTGCGTCACGGCCTCGTTACCGGCATTACCGACGATACGGTTCTTATTCACAAAGATGGAACGGAAACGCCCATTGCCGACAGCGCCTCTCCTATATTAACATCACAAGGGACCTTTATCGGGGTAGTGATGGTGTTTCGCGATGAAACAAAAAAACGCGAAAGTGAAAAGGCGCTGCTTAAAGCCATGGTGAAAGCCGAAGACGCCAACACAGCCAAAAGTGAGTTTCTGGCCAATATGAGTCACGAAATTCGCACGCCTATGAACGGGATTTTGGGCTTTTCCGGGATACTGCTTGATACCGATCTGAATGAAGATCAGATTAACCATGTGGGCATTATCAAAAAATGCGGCGAGTCTCTGCTCTCTCTGATCAACGATATTCTTGATTTTTCCAAGATCGAGGCAGGCAGGCTTGATTTTGAAGAGATTGACTTTGATCCGGAACTTTTAGCCTATGATGTATGTGACTTGATCCGTCCTAAGATTAAATCAAAATCCGTTGAGGTACTGTGCCGTATCGGTGACAACCTCCCTTCACAGGTAAAAGGAGACCCTTTAAGGTTAAGGCAGGTACTGACCAATCTGATGGGCAATGCCTGCAAATTTACCAAGTCGGGAGAGATTGAACTATCCCTTGATATTGAAAAGGAAAGCGAGACCAGGATAAAACTTCACGCAAAAATAAGGGACACGGGCATCGGCATACCTGAAGATAAACTGGCAACGATTTTTGAACCCTTTAAGCAGGCTGATGGATCTACGACCAGGAAATATGGCGGCACCGGTCTGGGACTCGGCATATGCAAGAAAATTTCAGAACTCATGGGTGGGGAGGTATGGGCGGAAAAATATGCGAATTCTCAATTAAAGGGTGGAGATTCCGGAAGCATATTTCACATCACTGCATGGCTTGGGAAAACCAAAGAAAAAGAAGCCGGAAGAATTATCCCTGTTTCCCTGTCCGGGAAAAAGGCGCTTATTGTTGATGACAATCAAACCAATCTCGATATATTAAGCCATTTTTTAGAGGCGGTTGGTATGCAATCAGTTGCCTTGTTAAGTGGAGAGGGTGTCACAACGGCATTGCAAAATGGATTTAAGGCCGGAGAACCCTTTGATTGCTGCATTTTAGATATACAGATGCCAGGCATGAACGGGTATGATGTAGCTGAAAAGATCAGGGATTTAGAATCGTCAGCCGTGCTTGTCCGCAGGCTTCCCCTGCTTGCTTTGTCCTCTTCAGCGGAACGGGCTGCCCAAAAATGTGAGAAAGCGGAATTTGACGGTTTTTTGAACAAGCCCATCCGCAGGGAAAAGCTATATCAGATGCTGCAGACACTGTTGGGGGAAAGAACAGATGAAGAGGAAAAGAATAAACCGGAAAAACATAAGATATTGACACAATATTCTATTCGTGAGGAGATGAAGCATTCCGTACATATTCTTCTTGTGGAGGATAACCATATCAACCAGATGTTCGCACAATTCCTACTGACTAAATCCGGTTATAAAGTAGAGGTGGCTGATAACGGCAAGCAGGCCGTTGAAAAATATACGGCATCTTCCGCCGGGGATTTTGCCTTGATATTTATGGATGTCCAGATGCCGAAAATGGATGGTCTGGAGGCAACAAGGGAGATCAGAAAATGGGAACAAGGGCTTAAATCTCAAACCTCGGAGCCCGGAGAAAAAAATGATTCAAGTACAAAAGCCGTCAGCCGTCGGATGTCAGCTCGACCGGAACGTATTCCGATCGTAGCCATGACCGCCAATGCCATGAAGGGAGACAGGGAAATATGTCTTGAGGCAGGTATGGATGATTATATAACAAAACCGATAGATAGGGAAAAAATTTTTGATATCCTTGAGAAATGGGTGTTTAAGAAACTCGAAAAAAACTAAGGCTCTCTGGTATTTCCCGTGGTTTGTAACCAGTTGAAAAGATATGCAAATTTTGCACTTTGTAAATATTATGCTTGATGCCGGAAAATAGCTAAAACCACCAAATTTTAAATGTTTGGCAGCGCTCCATATGTGTACCCTGAAGGGCATCAAGTCCAGGCTGGAGAACTACAGTAAACCTATTGAACCATACTGATCGCGTGCAGGTAAGTGAGCCTGCGAGACTCCGGATGGGGCGCCTGTGAACGATTACG